>CALGKJ010000146.1 GCA_937930535.1 uncultured Clostridia bacterium | reverse complement strand
ATATCGAAAAAATACTAATTACAGAAGAAGAGTTAAAAACTAGAATTGCCGAGCTTGGCAAGCAAATAACAGAGGACTATAAAGGAAGCGATCTTTTAATAGTAGGAGTACTTAAGGGTTGTATACTTTTCCTGTCTGACCTTACCAGACAAATAGATCTGCCGCTTACTATGGATTTTATGGTTGTATCAAGCTATGGTGCATCTACAAAATCCTCAGGTGTAGTCAGAATAATAAAAGATCTGGAGACAGACATACATAACAAGGATGTCCTTATAGTAGAAGACATAGTTGATACAGGCTTGACACTCAGCTACTTGATAGAAATGCTGAAATCCAGAAATCCAAAGAGCATAAAGGTGTGCAGCCTTCTTGATAAGCCTGAAAGACGTAAGGGCAAGGTAGAGATCAGCTACACCGGCTTTACTATTCCAGACGAGTTTGTAATAGGCTATGGCTTGGACTATGCAGAGGTATACAGAAATCTGCCCTTCGTATGCATACTTAAGCCCGAGGTATACCTGAAATAGCTAAGGCAGCACCTAATATCAGTAGATTATATAAATATTGTAATTTAAAATTCGTTATGTTAAAATTATTTTACTGCGGATTTATATGTATAAACAAATCTGGCTATAAAGAAGAATCCGTTATTTTATAATGCTTCTTTCTTGAATTAATAAGATGCATTGAAGGAGGGCTATTATTGAGGAAGTTCTTAAGAAATATGAGCTTTTACGCTTTAATACTTATTATAGTATTGATGTTTGTTCATATACTTACCAATCTTGAAACCGGCAGAGTTGAGCTGTCCTATTCAGATTTGATTAAGCAGATTGAAGAAGGCAAGATTACCAAGGTTATAGTATATGATACAGATGGAACAACAACAGTAACAGGAAAAACTGTTGATCAGAAAAAATTCTTCGCCAACGTACCTTCGCTATTGTTCGTTCAAAAAGCAGAGGAGCTAAGAGCCAAGGGATTACTAAAGGAAATCAATTATCAAGTTAAGACAGGCGCAGGCACATGGCTTTCCTTGATACCATCCATAGGCTTGATTATACTTTTTATAGTATTTTTCTTTGTTCTCACACAGCAGTCCCAAGGGGGCGGAAACAGAGTAATGTCCTTTGGGAAAAGCAAGGCGAAGCTGCATACGGATGATAAAAGAAAAATCACCTTTGCTGATGTAGCCGGTGCAGAAGAAGAAAAAGAAGAAATGGGCGAAATAGTAGACTTTTTAAAGCAGCCTAGAAGATTTATTGAGCTAGGCGCAAGAATACCAAAGGGTGTTCTGCTTGTAGGACCTCCGGGAACAGGAAAAACATACCTTGCCAAAGCTGTTGCAGGAGAAGCAGGAGTACCATTCTTCTCAATAAGCGGTTCAGACTTCGTGGAAATGTTCGTAGGAGTTGGAGCATCTCGTGTAAGAGATTTATTTGAACAAGCAAAAAAGAGTTCTCCGTGTATAATATTCATTGATGAAATAGATGCCGTAGGAAGACAAAGAGGAGCAGGACTCGGCGGCGGACATGATGAAAGAGAGCAGACTCTTAACCAGCTTCTGGTTGAAATGGACGGCTTCAGCGTAAACGAGGGTATAATAATCATAGCAGCAACCAACAGACCAGATATATTAGACCCGGCACTGCTTAGACCAGGACGCTTCGACAGACAGATAACTGTTGGTATACCTGATGTAAAAGCCAGAGAAGAAATCCTGAAAATACACGCAAGAAACAAACCAATAGCAGCAGAGGTAGAAATCAAGAATCTAGCAAAAGGTACTGCTGGCTTTACTCCGGCAGACTTGGAGAACTTGATGAATGAAGCGGCATTGCTGACCGCAAGAAGAAATAAAAGAATAATAGAAAGCAAAGAGCTGGAAGAAGCAACTATAAGAGTTATAGCTGGTCCTGAAAAGAAAAGCAGAGTAGTAAGCGAGCATGATAGAAAGCTTACAGCATATCACGAAGCAGGTCATGCAATAGTTCAAAAGCTTATGCCAAACGCAGATCCAGTTCATCAAATATCAATAGTGCCAAGAGGCAGAGCCGGCGGCTACACTATCTCACTGCCACAGCAAGATAAATTCTATATGTCAAAATCAGAGCTGGAACAGCAGATAGTAACCCTCTTAGGCGGCAGAGTAGCAGAAAAGCTGGTACTCAATGATATAAGCACAGGAGCTAAAAACGATATAGAAAGATCTACTGCCATTGCAAGGAAGATGATAACTGAGTACGGTATGAGTGACAGGCTCGGACCTATGACCTTTGGAACAGACCATGACGAGGTATTCATAGGAAGAGACTTTGGAAGAGGCAGAAACTACAGCGAAGAAGTAGCAGCAATGATTGACAAGGAAACAAGAAGCATAATAGACGAAGGCTACAACAAAGCAGAAAACCTGCTGAAAGAAAACATCAACAAGCTCCATGGAGTTGCAACGGCACTATTGGAAAGAGAAAAGCTTGACGACAAGGAATTTGAAGAGGTATTTGCAAATTCTTAGAATATGATTAATATGAGGTAAGAGTAATCCATGATGATTGGGTTACTCTTTTTGTTTTCCAAAGATATCATCAGAGATCCTTATGTTTCATGTTAGGATTATGGGGGACAAAATTCATTATAGCAAAACTTTTTCACCAAAACATTGATTTGCATAAAAAGTTTTGTTATAATCAAAACAAATGTATCAAAATAAAGTTTTGAAAGGGTGATGATGTGAGCACAAAGAATATTACTGTTGATGAAAAGTTTTATAGTGAACTTTCAAAACATATGAAAAACGGTGATGAAATGAGTCTAAAAAGGATATACTCATTGTTTCCTGAAATGAATAATAAGACTGTTTCTTGGAGGCTGTATTCATTAGTTCAACAAGGAAAACTTTATAAAACAGGACACGGATATTATTCCATGCAGAAGAATAGTGGAAATAATATAGCTGCAGGCTATGAATACCTACAAAAAAAATCACAAATGATTTATGACACTTTAATAGATTACGGATACAACTTCTATATTACGGGGTTAGATTCTCTGGTGGGAGAAATTCTTCATATGCCTGAAAATTATCCGGTTCTTATCATCATTGAACAATCTTGGATGAAGGAAATCCAAGACTTATTAAATGAAAAGGAATTGATTGTACTGACAGAAATGGATCGAGACATACTAGGGAAACCGATTTTAAGGAACAAAATAGATGTAATTCTGTTAAAAGGTAAAGATTTTTCTCTATCAACTGATAATATTTCGCAGAAAGAAAAAGGTTTTGTTGATTTATATTATGCAGTTACAAGAATGGAATATGGTGTTTCTATACAGGAAGTGTCTCGAATTTACCAAAACCTACAAAGAAACAACTCTATAGCAATGGCAAAAATGAAAAATGCAGCTAAAGACAGGGGAATAGCTACTGAAATAAACTGGCTTATAGAACTAAATAAAGCTTCTGAAAAAACATTGGAATTTATGAGTTACCAAATTAAGGAGGTCAAATGAAACTGATAAATGTAGAGAATCTAATTTTGGAGAAAGAAGTTTTCTTGAGAACTGAAATCGAGAAACGGATGGTTGATGGTGGATTTAACTCACTTTCAAAATTTGAACTTTTTATTTGGGATCTTGAGATGTTTCTGCAATTACAAAAAAAGCTTGGAGATAAAATCATATTGAAAGGTGGAGCTGCAACCCAGTTCTATATACCGATAGCAGGGCAAAGAACAAGTATTGATATTGATATGATTTGTCTAGCCTCACCTGAAGAAGTACATCAAGCAATTTTGGAAATAGAAACTGAATTTAATGGGTCAGGTGAATACTGTAAGTTCAGAATTTATGAACCAAAGAACCCTAAGCTGGGACTGGATGCATTAGAAACATATTTTGAAACAGTGCCAAGTATCTGTAATGAGCAAGAGCTTTATACAACAAAAGGAAAGCAGGAAGTTAAAATTGAGTTTATTTTTTCAAAAGATGATTATTCAATTAATAAAATAAAACAGCCAGAGCTATTTGCATTAGAAACAGAACAGGAGTTTAATGTCTTAGCGTTTGAAAACTTATTTGCTGATAAGCTGACGACACTTGGACCCAACACAATTGGAATTTCAGATGAAAGAGCCGATGAACAGGTGAAGCAGATCTATGATGTTATTACGTTATTTGTTTCTAATTTGGACAAGGTGCTTAAAAATAAAGAGCTAATCAAGTCAAATTATGAAAAAACGGCTCAGGTTGAATGCATGATGCATGGTTTACCTTATGATTGCAACCAACTTTTTAAGGATATGAAATTATTGATTAATAATCTGAAAAATGTTGAAAATGATAGTAAACTTCTCCAAAGAGCGAATGATTTTCAAGCATTGTATCTAAGGAAATCTGTTAATAGAGATAAGGCACAGTGGGCAATTGTAGGGTATCAGCTTGATCTCCTAACGGACTATATTTTCCATGGTGATACGAGAATACTCTTGTTTAGAGAAATTGAAGAGTACATTAGAAAATTGAAATTTGAACACATAAGAGGGGCAGAACGTGGGAAAATCAATAAAGAAGTGAGAGATTTACTGGAAAAGAACTTTGGAAACATTGCTGGATCAAGTACAGATCTTTTTAAAAAGCGGATAGACAGAATTGTATGGGAACTGGTTACTTTGGTTGATTATCAACTGATTAAGGATGTTCTTAGTGATACTCTAAAAGAAAATGCGGTTTAAGCGAGAGTTAATTAGACAAAGGAGATATATAGCATGGGCAGATCAACAGTACATTACGCTGATAGTAAACAAACAATGCCTTGAAAGCATTGCATAATAAACTTAGACCGGAAGGGACACCGGTTCGAAGGGTTGAATATATAATTTAATTACTATTGCTAAGAATATTTGAGAGGAAAATGAAGCAGGATGAGGAGTTTAAACCATTAAGAAGCCTTTTTTGTTGTTCAGCTACCAAAAGGCTTTTCAGGATGTAGTAATACGAAGAATGGCACAAAACCAAAAATTCTTTATGAGGATTCTGGAGGACGGTGAATTTAAGGATATAGTAATGAGCGATATGTTTGAGGAGGTTTATGACAGTTTTAAAAAGAGAGCTTAAACATATATTACAAAAACCTACCAATTAATTGGAAACACTGTTATAATTTAATATATATAGAAAATGACAGTGATTTTACATTAAAACACTGTCATTTTCTATCAAATATAAATAGTGTATAATACTTGAGATTATGCAAATCCTTGTCACTATTTATATAACATACATTATTGGGGTGTTGAGATGAAGAAAAGCATATTATTGACAATTGTTTTAATTGCAGTTATTGCTATTGCAGGAACATTTATTATAAATCAAATAAAAAAACCTGACTTTATTGATTTATTACAGGGCGATAATTTCCCTAACATAAATCTTTATAATGCAGATAATGAAAAATTAAAATCCACAGACTTATTAACCAGCATTGATGGAGAAAAAGTCATATTTCATCTTTCAAATTACTGCGATGCTTGCATCGAAGCTTTAGATACTATAAATAATATAAAAAATGTTTTCGGTGATGAAAATATAACCTTTCTACTACTTTGGGAAGATACAATCCCCATAAGACGATTAGAAAAAGCTAATATTGACTTATCTAATAATTTTTCCACGAATAATAAATACAGCTTAAATAGAGTCAAACCATCAGCATTTGTCCTTGATAAAGATAATATAGTATTGATGAATACCCCCTACTATGAATCAATTATCAATAGTTTATTTGATAAATCTAATAGTAAACTATTATCAGATAAGGTCAGCAGTTTTTTAAAAAATAGTAAAACCAATAAGGACAAGCCTTTATTATTATTTTTTTCAACAACAAATTGTGAAGCTTGCAGTGAAGCTGAAAAAACTATGGAAACTCTCAAAGATACTGTGATGTAGAAGGTAAACAAGTAAGAGAAACTCGTTCTATAACAGTAGTAGACTCTTGCTGCTAATCTGAAATTAAGATACAAATAAACTCATAGCTTAAAGACGATATTACAACTACGTTGCAATATCGTGATTTTAACGAGTTCAGAAGGGGATTTATACCCCTACTGAAACTTATTTTCTTTAGTATATTCACCCCCACTTATATAAGCGGCAGACTTCCCTTCTGACCATTCGTTAAACATAAATAGTAAACCTGATAGTACATGTTTCTACATATATTTATCAACATAGACGGAGGAAACTCATATGAAGAAAAGAACAATTATGTTATTAATATTATTGGGTATTGCAGTATTGACCGCTTGTCAGAGCGAATATATAGAAAAAATCAATATAGATAAAATACAAGTCGGAAAAGCAATATTCAATACAAATACAAATTTTATTATTTATTTTGACTATTGGAATTAATATTTTAAATGCTGATACCACAGTAATATCCTTAAGATAGCCATTGCATTTTGCATTGGTAAGTTTTTGACCTATTTAGCTATGTGTACTTTTTTATTTACAATACTTTCAAAGCTTAACATCCACTTGTTCAGCATAATAGCAAAAGTCATAATGGCTGGAACTTTATTAATATTGATTATATTAAACCTACAGGACTATTTTTCAGTAAAGACGGAGAAATATAATAAATTCAAGGTTCAACTACCTACTGCTCTAAGAAGGTTTAACCATAATATTATAAAAAAACTTACAAATATAACTGATTCAAAGCTGATGCTCCTGATTAGCTTAGTGCTAGGTGTACTAATATCATTCGGGGAATTTTTATGTACAGGTCAAATTTACTTAGCCACTATTATTACGATCCTTCAAACCAACAGTCAGCTAAATATCCAAGCACTAATATATTTTATAATATACGATTTTGCACTTATTACACCCCTGCTGCTAGTTGCATATATAATACATAAAAGTATCGAAATGTTCAATGACAGCGAACCTTGTGTTATTCATAGAAATTATGTAATGAAAAAAATGATATTCGAGCTATATGACTATCTAGCTGATATATTAGACAATGAAAAAAATGAGCTGCTGTGCGAAGCAGTACCATAAGCTTTATTAAGACCCTTGGATTTTGAAAAACAGGCTTATAAGGCTATTATTATAGATAACCAACTTTAAAACTCAAAATACTTTTCGTTAAGAGTTGCTAATCTCTTTGGGAGAAACAACCGGAAAAATTTGATCTGCAATGAAAAAAGCATTCATGCTGAAAGCTAGGGCTAATTATAGAAATATACGACAAGGCACTGGGAATGTATAATAGCAATGATTTTGCACGGATTAGCTCGGTATCTAACAGTAAAGCTTTGTAATAATACAATATCATGTATTAAAGATACTAGAGAATACAAACGATGCACGTTGAGTGTGTTTTGAGACTGGAAAGGGTTTAAAAATAAGAATGTGTAACAGCTAGAGAGTGGCTGTGAATGTTGCTATTAAAGAAATATTGAATTATGATCGAATTGGTCACGCACTGCGTGACCAATTTAACTTTTTTGAAGAAAATGATAAAGCATTTTGGAAAGTAATCTTCGGTAATCATTGACTGAGTACGAATAAATGAATAAAATAGTAATTGGAAATGTTTTTCAATTTGGCTCTTTACAATAATGAGTATACTTGAAATTGCATTGGAGGGATTACAGTGAATTATTTAGATGATAGTAGCATTTACGAGAATATTAGAGCAACTGTGACAGAGGCACAGAAAAAGGTTTTTACTTCTGTCAATTTTGTTATGGTTGAAACCTATTGGAATATTGGAAACTTAATTTGTGAAGCGCAAGGAGATAATGAGAGAGCGGAGTATGGTGCAGGCTTAATAAAATACCTATCGGAGAAGTTGACTACTGAATTTGGCAAAGGCTTCACTGTGACGAATTTAAAATATATGCGTTTATTCTACACTGCTTTTCCAAATCGTCACGCACTGAGTGACCAATTGAGTTGGACACATTATAGAATGCTTTTGAAGGTTGAAGATGAAAAGGCACGGCAGTTTTATCTTGACGAATGTGCAAAATCCAATTGGAGTACAAGGCAATTGGAGCGTCAAATTAATTCTTTCTATTATCAACGACTTCTATCAAGTCAAGATCAGGAGAGTGTTAGGAACGAAATTTTAACACTTGAAAAAGGCGTGGATGTAAAAGACATTATAAGAGACCCATATGTACTTGAATTTTTAGGACTTGAGCAGACACCGAATCTCTATGAAAAAGACATAGAACAAGGCTTAATTGGCCATTTGCAAAAATTTCTACTTGAACTCGGACGAGGATTCTCTTTTGTTTCAAGACAGAAGAGAATTACATTTGATGGAGAGCATTATTTTATTGACTTAGTGTTTTACAACTATATTCTTAAATGCTTTGTCATCATTGATTTGAAGGTTGGCAAACTGAAACATCAAGACATTGGGCAGATGCAGATGTATGTCAATTACTTTACAAGAGAGCTTATGAATGAGGGAGACAATCTTCCCATTGGTATCATTCTTT
This sequence comes from uncultured Clostridia bacterium, assembly GCA_937930535.1. Classification (GTDB taxonomy): domain Bacteria; phylum Bacillota; class Clostridia; order Lutisporales; family Lutisporaceae; genus CALGKJ01. Next base: position 43,624 of record CALGKJ010000146.1, on the reverse strand, counting down.
GTGCAGATAAAAGCGATTCGGTTGTTAAATATACCTTGCCAGAAGACAAAAATCAGATTTTCGCTTCAAAATATAAGCTATATATGCCGACTGAAGAAGAGCTGAAGAAAGAATTAGAAAAAGAACAGGAACTCTTAGAAATAGAAAAGAAGTTATAAACATTGTTGAAAAAATAACATGACAATTAGTCATAAAAGGAGAACAATGACATGGGATTTATTAATGTAATTCAAGAAATTGACGAACTGAAAAAATTGTTGTCATACTCAAAAAATATAGGATTCTTTTTTGGTGCAGGAATGTCATGTGCGTTTGGATTGCCAAACGTAATTAAATTGACTGAAGATGTTGAATTAAAGTTAGATAATGATATGAAGACTGTTTTTCAAAACCTAAAGCAAAGTTTAGTTGTACTACTCGGTAAGACAAGCATTAGTGTTGAAGACATTTTAAATTATGTAAGACAGATCAGAGAAATCACTGGAGAAAGAAATGATAGAAAGTACGATGGAATAAATGGAGAAACAGCCCGTATTTTGGATGAAATGATATGTAAAAACATTTTTGAAATAATTCAGGCGCAAGAAGAAGGCGCTGATATTACAGAACTTAGGAAGTTTTTTGCATGGCTGGATATGACAAATCGAAATTATGTAAAAGAGATATTTACAACAAATTATGATTTGCTACTAGAAAAAGCGATGGAGCATAATCATGTGCCATACTTCGATGGCTTTGTTGGATCATATGAGCCGTTCTTTTGGCCTGAAAGTATTGAAAAAGCTATTTCACACAATGATTTGACGTTTAATTGGATTAGATTGTGGAAGATCCATGGTTCATTAAACTGGGAGTTTAGAAAAGAATCTACACTAAACAGATCAAAAATAGTCCGAATTGGAAAGGTCGATAAACCTGAGAATGAACTGGTAATTTATCCATCAAAGGAGAAGTATAATTTATCCAGAAAGCAGCCATTTATTGCGTATTTTGATAGGCTTAAGAATTATTTGCTTCAGGGCGAGTTGCTATTTATTTTCTCTGGATATTCATTCTCTGATCAACATATAAATGAAATTATTTTTAACGGGCATAGACAAAATCCTCGTCTGTATTCAATAGTTCTTTGCTTTTCTGATGAACAAGTAGACTCAATGGTTGACTATGCGATGTCATATCTAAATCTATGCGTTATGGGTCCAAAGAAAATGATAATTAATGGTAAATTGTTCGATTGGAAATATGATGAGAGTGTTGGAGATACAAACAACAGTGAGTTGTATTGGGACAAACCTTCCGAGAAGTTTACTTTAGGTGATTATAAAAAATTAGTTGATTTTTTAATCGCTAATTCAGGGCGAAGAAGTAGCATTGAGGAGGTAGTAAATGGAAAATGATATTACTTTCTTAGGAAAGATAATTAGAGTAGATTCAAATATTGTAGAAGTTGAAATAAGTGATAGAATTCCCTCATCAAGCCCTATAATTGGTGGGAAAGTATATAAGATAGGACAGATTGGTACATTTGTAAAGATACCTGTAGGAAATGTAAATTCTTATGGAATAGTTGCAAGTGTAAGTAATACACCAAGTAAAGCATCAGAGAGCGAATTAAAGCAAGTAATAGGATCAAGATTTTTGACTGTTAATTTAATTGGTGAAAAAGTTGGTAATGGTAACTTTGAAAAAGGGATAGGATTATATCCAACTATTAATGATGAAGTACATATTGTGATCGAAAACGACTTGGTTGATATTTATGGAATGAGTGATGCAGGTGCAATTGCAATTGGAAAGCATTCATCATCAGAAAATTTGGATGTTTTTGTTGATGTTCATAAATTGGTTCTTCGTCATGCCGCTATACTTGGATCGACTGGGAGTGGTAAATCTAATACCACAGTAGGGATAATTAAGAAAATCGCAAATGATTATAGTAATTCAAGAATAGTTCTTATTGATCCACACGGTGAGTATGCATCCGCCTTTCCGGAAGCGAGAGTATTCAAGATAAATGACCAGAACAACCCTTTGTATATACCGTTTTGGCTAATGAATTTCGATGAATTATCTTATTTTCTTGTAGGAGCCAAACCGACAGATGACCAAAGACCTGAGTATAGATTGTTAAGAGAAATAATTACTCAATATAAAAGAGAACATTGGAAATTAAAGGCTGGAGAAGTAAATCAAAATTTTATTACCGCAGATTCTCCGATACCATTTAGTTCAAGAAAACTCTGGCACGAAATGAATTGGTGGTTGAATGCCAGTTTCTCATCAACAAAAAAAGATGAGCAAACAAGAGATGACTCTTTGAAGTACATAAAAAAACTTGCTGATGAAACTGAAGATTTAGGTAATTATGAAGAGCTCAGAGGAGCTAAATTTCAATCACATTTAGATACTGCGGCAAACCAACCACCATTTAAGAGTCAGCATAATGAATATTATGCTTATGAGAAAAAACTGCTTAATAGATTAAAAGATAGTAGATATAATTTCTTGTTTCACCCTGGTGACTACAAGGATGAAAATTCACCAAAAGATTTACATGATTTATTAAATGATTGGATTGGTAATAATGAGAGGCTTACAATACTTGATTTGAGTAATGTACCATTTGAAGTGTTGGATATTACAGTAGGCTTAATTACGAGATTTGTTTATGATAGTATGTTTTGGGGGCGAAATGATACTAATACAGGAAAGAACAGACCTTTGCTTTTAGCATATGATGAGGCGCATTCTTATTTAGGAAAAGATGATAGTACGAGTTATGCCAAAGTAGCGGTCGAAAGAATTTTCAAGGAAGGCAGGAAATTTGGTGTTGGGGCACTCGTTATATCACAACGCCCTTCTGAGATATCAGAAACAATTCTAGCTCAAGTTGGAACATTCATAGCACTTAGACTTACAAACTCTTCGGATCAATCGATTGTAAAATCTTTAGCTCCTGATAACATGAATAGCTTAATAGATTTGTTGCCTTCGTTAAGAATTGGCGAAGCTATAGTTGTAGGTGAAGCTATAAAAATACCTTCTAGGATTAGACTTCCATTGCAGAATCCAAGACCAGATAGTGCTGATCCAAAATTAGTGGATAAATGGATAACTGAATTTTCTGAAGACATAGATTGCTATAAAAAAGTTGTAACAAAAATCAGAGAACAAAAATTATAAGGAGATTTAGAATATGGATAGAAAATACGTTGATTCATCAATGATTTCAAGCATTGGATATGATACTTCTCAAGCCGTTCTTGAGGTTGAATTCAAATCTAATGGGCAAGTATGGCAATATTTTGATGTTCCTGAGTATATATGGTTTGAAATAGATTCTGCTTCTTCAATCGGCAAGTATTTCAATGCAAATATTAGAGGAGCATATGCTGAGAATAGAGTCGGTTAAAGATCTACATTTTTTAATGTCGAGGTGTATTTATGTTTGATTATTTAACAGTTAAAGAAGCTGCCGAGAAATGGGGAATAACCCCTCGACGAGTCCAACTATTATGCGTCCGGGGCAGGATTGAAGGTGCAATGAAGTATGCCTCAGTCTGGGCAATTCCCAAAGAGGCAGAGGGATAGAGAAAACAATTTCAATCTGAACATTTCGAGATATGTAAGCACAGCAGTAGTAGAAGAAAGCGTTGACATTGCCGGAGTTAAAAAGAATCTGGATGAAATTGAGGAAACAATCAGCAAAGCAAAAGCTAGACATAATAAATTTCTGAAAGAACTTGCGATGAAATAATATTGTAATTGTAAGGTATCAGACGTCAAATCCGGTAGTATTTTAAATTTTGTGTATGAATCCCTGCTGAATGGAAGATAATCCATTCAGCAGGGATTTTATTATATGAAGAAAAGAGAAAGTAGATTTTCACCAGAGTTGCTCAAAATGCTTATTCACTCTTATCACATTAAAGGAATGGATGATATAAAATCAATTCCTTTAGAGTTGCTAATCTCTTTGTGAGAAAAAACTGGGAAAATTCAGTTTTTAAGTTGTTTCTTTATAGCAGTAAGACTGACAAACTACTTTAAAGAAAATCTACCAATTAACTGGAAACAGTGTTATAATTTTATATAGCATACAATATTGAGGTGTTGAGATGAAGAAGCTAACGAAGGAAGATATTAAGCTATTAGGCGAAGGACCGCAGATCAGAAAGTATATACTAACACGCTATCAAACTGTAGCAGATTTTTTTGAAAAAAACAAACTAAACATAACCCTTGATTCCTTACGAACATATCTGGCGAAAAACAAAGTATACTCCGAAACTTTAAAATGTACAATAGTCAACTGCTTTAATGTCCATTATTCAGATATCGTATTATCCCACCAAGAGCAGGCAAGAAGACTAGCTTGGGATATCAATACAAATATCAAGCTGTACAACGAAAAAGAGGATCTGGACATTATCAGAGCAACGGAAATACTCCTTGAAAAGTTTGATTTGCCCGTGGAAAAGGCTATGATGCTGAGAGCCAAGGCTATGAACTGCTATTATAGAAATGCCATAAGCCAATGTATTGAATGGTATGAGCTGGCTATACAAAGGATGGACAACCACGATTTAAATAGATTGGTACAGCTATATTGTGAAGCTGGCAGTATTTTAGGTCGTGAGCAGTTTGAGGATAAAGCAGCGTTTTATTTTAACAAGGCAGACGAGATAACAAAGCGTAATAAATTGAAAGAAGATGCACTTTTTCGATATTATTACTGGAGAGGCAAGTTTGAAATAGACAGAAACAGAATACTCTTTGCAAGAAGACTGTTCCAAGATGCCCTAGCCTCAACAGTTAGTCTTGAGGAAACAAGCGTTGCTATGCAGAATATCGGACTTACTTATTTCAAGGAAGCCAAGTACGAGAAAGCTATAGAAATATATGACAAGGTATTGGCTATGTATGTCGGCAATGATTTTACACGAATTAGCTCGGTGCTTAACAATAAAGCGTTAATAATGATAGACATGCAGCAATATGATGAAGCAGTAAAGCTTAGTAATAAAGCAATATCATACATTAAAAATACCAGAGATCACAGACGATACATATTGTATAAGCAAACCTATACAAAGGCAAGGTATTTGCAGGGGTATACCGTGGACTGCTACGACTACTTTAAGGAGCTGAAGCTTGCAAATACAAAGCTGGTGGACAAAAGCTGTCTTATTGAGGACATCAATGATTTGGCATCAACAATAAAGGAAAAGTACCTACTGGAAAGCTTCGCTGATACAGTACTAGAAATGGCAGACAGCAAGGATATAGTATATAATAAAGAGTACATACTAAATCTGCACTCATCTGTTGCACAAATCTATAAAAAAATCAGAAGTTTGAAGGAGTGAGCTAAATGAAAGCATTAAAATCCTTAATATGTGTAGTCCTAGTAGCAGTATTGACCTTGTCCTTAACAGTAACAGCCTTTGCAGGAGATGTTAGTGATCCTTGGGGTAGAAACTGTATAGGAATAGTAAAAGGGGTAAAGTAGGAGGAGTGAGCTAAATGAAAGCATTAAAATCCTTAATATGTGTAGTCCTGGTAGCAGTATTGACCTTATCCTTAACAGTAACAGCCTTTGCAGGTGCTGACAGCGATCCTTGGGGTTTAAACTGCATAGGAATAGTAAAAGGTGTAAAATAGGAGACATTGGGTCTCCTATTTTTTTACATCAACTCAATTTTTTTTTGTTGTAATTATATGCATTAAGCGGCATTAAAAGCTGGCTGGTACTGCAAATTAGTTATTACCGCTCTGTAAATCCAAAGAATGGAAATAGCAATAAATTATCATGTAAAATACTGTAAAAGCTGGGGTTGACTCACCTCTTTAGATGTCATAAAATAACATTGGCAGCATTGATTACACAAACAGGAGGTGTTGAATATCGAGAAGCATATAACAAAAAATTAAAAGAGCCGGAATTTTTCAAGATATACAAGAAACATACCGACTCTCAGCACAAGTGCAACAGGATGCCACCTTGCAAATGTAATCCTGTAAACACTCATACATAGTATATCACAAAAGCAAAGCATGATAAATGTAATTTTTATATAATAGCAAAAAGAGGGCTGCCCCTATCAAGTATAAGAAGCTTAGCTATAAATGCTTGTAATCAATAGCTGTAATATTACAATAGGAGGAGCAAAATGAGAAACAAACTTATAAGCATTATCTTCGGCGATCTTGAAATGCCGCAAATAGAAGAGCCAGATATTCACATATCAGACTTTGAGCCAGATAAACAAGACGAGGAAAACGACAGAAGAGCAGCATAAAGCATAATAGGTAGAAATATAAAAAAATCAGGGGCTTTAGATATTGTAAGGCCCCTGATTTTTTGTAGGGTTTACGGTGATTGAACGGATACCGCTGATAAAACGTGGGTAAATGATTTCGCCCCACCTTTTAAAGATTCAACTTTTCCCATGTGTTTAATTTGGCTGTCTGATACATCGTAACTTGTAGTCCAAAGGGTATATCCTACCGTTACCCAATAGGACAAATTATCATAAGTAATAATAGGTGGTGCCGAAGATTCCCAAGAAATCTTATTACCATATTGTTCTACAAGCCATGTTTCAATCCATTTCACCATAGCTGTAATACTATCTTCTCCAACTTTTACACCTGTTAGCCATAGCAAATCCATTTTATCACCGCCCAGTTTTACGCACTCAAACTCCTTATAGTATAGAGCTACAGTAGGGCAAATATCTTTTTTAGTTTTTTTAGTATTCGATGTAAGTTCTTTTGTGAAATATTCCCCACTTACTTTTTCTATTTCTGATTTTACTAATTCTCCATCTAAATATTGCTCAGACCTAAATTCAAATAAAGATTCTATGGAAGTAACTTTTTTATAGCCGTTGGCTAATGAATTTGATATTACTTTCTCATCCAAGGTACTTTTATTAGATTTGCTATCAGCAACAACACCTATTGCCATAGTAGAGACTATAAGTAAACATATTAGTGTCACAGAAATAATTTTTTTCATCTGTTCCCTCCTTGTATAATAATACTATTTTGGATTGCACTAGGATTTTAATATAAAGTTAATCAATTGTCAAGAATTGATATAATGAACAATTTATTGTATAATACGATATAAATAAGAAATTACAATCATATCAATCACATTAACAGAATTGCATAAAGCTATCGCTATATATGTTCTATTGATAAAAGTATATAACGAGGCAGGATTTATATTTATATACAATACAGGAGAGCAATATGAAAAATAAACTATTAATATTAGTCTTGTTGTGTGTTTGTATACTTACAAACTCGTGTTCATATTACAATATAGAGGTAAAAGGAAGTATAAGTAAATACGAAAAGCAAGTTGGATTTGATGTGAAAGCAAGGATATTAGATATACGTGTTATAGTTAAAAATGTGGATTTATATGATGCGGTTGATATTAAACTAAATAATTTAGGGGATACGGTATTTGGCGGAACATATGTAACTCAAGAACAGGAATTGAGCGGAGATAATTCTATAGGGATAAGCAGGGTTTATAAGACGACAAATTATCTAAACAAAGACCAATTAACCAAAAAGCTGAAAAATGAATATGTAGACATAATATTCGTCCAAAAAGGTAATAGCACGGTTAAAAGGATTAATTTGCTTGAATTCATTGAAATTAATTAGGTTAAAGACGATATTACAACTACGTTGCAATATCGTGATTTTAACGAGTTCAGAAGGGGATTGATACCCTCACTGAAACTTATTTTCTTTAGTATATTCATCCCCTCTTATATAAGCGGCAGACTTCCCTTCTGACCATTCGTTAAACATCTATATATATTATGAAATGGGAGATTTTAAGTCTCCTATTTTTATTTTCAATTATTTTTTATATTCAGCGGTTAAAAATTGTAAAATATACATATTCTTATTAATTACCATAACTTTTGATATAATAATAAATGCATCAATAATATACAGCTACATCTAAAAATACAAGGAGTGATTGCATTGGAATTCAATCTAAAAACAGGTATGACTGCAACAGTAGAAAAAATAGTAGAAGATAAAGACACAGCCCTAAGCTTTGGAAGCGGAGGGGTAAAGGTATTTGCCACCCCCATGATGATAGGCATAATGGAAAATGCAGCCTTAAAGGCAGTTGACCATGCACTGCCGCAAGGCTTTGCAACAGTAGGCTCAAGCTTGGATGTAAAGCATCTGGCGGCAACACCAGTAGGAATGAAGGTAAAAGCAACAGCAGAGCTGCTTGAAATAAGCGGAAAGAAGCTGACCTTCAAACTAGAAGCATATGACGAAGTAGAAAAAATAGGTGAAGGCATCCATGAAAGATATATAATAGATCTGAATAAATTCCTGCAAAAAACCTCTTCCAAGGGAAATATTTAAGTTGAATTCATCGGATAGATTCCCTGACCATTTAATAAACAGCTATGTCTCAATTATCTATTAGATATGTTCATATTTCTTAGTTTCTACGGAGATTGTTAAAAAATAAACGAGAAAATATATATCCATTAAGGGTAAAAATATGATAACATATAATTAGTTTAGAAGGAAAACTTGCAGAATGAAAACTAAAATGAAAGTTATATTTCAAAATGGCGTTAACACCTATTTTTAATATGACTTTTAGTGCTGTTTAAGGGCAGCTTACCATAAAACACACTAAACTTTTAAACAAATTTTCGTTATTCATTATGGATTTTAATTGCTTTTGTTAAGATATTTAATCATATATTAATGGAAGCAAAACCAGTAATTACGAGGAGGGTAAACATGTTTGACAAGGAGAAAATAGCACAAGTAAAAAAGGCAACTGACAACTGGAATGATACTGTAATCGCAAAAACCATTGCAAAATTTCCTGAAAGAAAGCCGGAATTTAAAACTTCTTCTGACATAGAAATCAAGAGAGTGTATACACCGGCTGATGTTGAGGATATGGATTATGAAAGAGATTTATCCTATCCCGGTGAGTACCCCTATACAAGAGGCGTACAGCCCACAATGTACAGAGGTAAATCCTGGACAATGAGACAATACGCAGGCTTTGCAACAGCAGAAGAATCCAACAAGAGATACAAATATCTTTTGGAACAAGGACAGACTGGATTATCAGTAGCATTTGACCTTCCAACACAAATAGGCTATGACTCAGACCACCCCCTTTCAGAAGGTGAAGTAGGCAAGGTAGGAGTTGCTATAGATTCATTAAAGGATATGGAAGTACTATTCGACGGAATCCCATTGGATAAGGTTAGTACATCTATGACAATAAATGCACCTGCATCCGTGCTTTTGGCAATGTACATTGCAGTAGCAGAAAAGCAGGGAGTTACACCTGAGAAGCTTTCAGGTACAATTCAAAACGATATATTAAAGGAATATATAGCAAGAGGTACATACATATTCCCTGTAGAACCCTCTATGCGTCTTATAACGAATATATTTGAATATTGTTCAAAGAATGTTCCTAAGTGGAACACCATTTCTATAAGCGGTTATCATATTAGAGAAGCTGGATCATCAGCGGCCCAGGAAGTAGCTTTTACATTGGCTGATGGTATAGCTTATGTTGAAGCTGCAATAAAAGCAGGACTCGACGTTGATGAATTTGCACCTAGATTGTCATTTTTCTTTAATGCCCACAATGACCTGCTAGAAGAAGTTGCAAAATTCAGAGCTGCTAGAAGACTATGGGCAAAGATAATGAAGGACAGATTCAAAGCAAAGAGCACTAAATCCATGATGCTTAGATTCCATACCCAGACAGGCGGTTCAACTCTTACAGCGCAGCAGCCAGATAACAATATAGTAAGAGTTGCTATACAGACATTAGCTGCTGTTTTAGGCGGAACTCAATCTTTGCATACAAACTCCAAGGATGAAGCATTGGCACTTCCAACAGAGGATTCAGTAAGAATAGCTTTAAGAACTCAGCAAATAGTTGAAAATGAAAGCGGAGTTACAGAAACAATAGATCCATTAGCAGGATCATACTACGTGGAAAACCTTACAAATAATATAGAGAATATGGCTTCTGAATATATAAGAAAGATAGATGAGCTGGGCGGAGCTGCAAGAGCTATCGAAAAAGGCTATGTACAGCAGGAAATTCAAGACAGCGCATACAGATATCAAATGGAAATAGAAAAAGGCGAGAGAGTAATCGTCGGAATGAACAAATTCAAGGTAGAAGAAGCAGCTCCAAAGGGACTTCTAAGAGTTGACCCGATAGTTGGAGAGCTTCAAGCAAGAAAGCTTGCTGATTTGAGAAGCACAAGAGACAATGCAAAGGTTGATGCAGCTCTGGAAGCTTTGAAAAAAGCAGCGCAAGGCGAAGAAAACCTAATGCCATTTATTTTAGACGCAGTAAGAGTATACGGTACACTGGGCGAAATCTGCGGAGTATTAAGAGAAGTATTCGGTGAGTATCAGCAGACAGTTATACTGTAAGCTTGAACAGCTATAAATGGATTAGCAGATCTTAACGAAAAGTAATTTGAGTTTTAAGGAGGAATAAATGTGGATAGACCAATCAGAGTAGTTGTTGCCAAGCCGGGTCTTGACGGACACGACAGAGGAGCAAAAGTTGTAGCAAGAGCTTTGAGAGATGCCGGAATGGAAGTAATATACACAGGCTTAAGACAGACACCTGAACAAATAGTAGAAACAGCAATCCAAGAGGATGCAGATGTAGTTGCAATGAGCATACTGTCAGGGGCACACAATCACCTTTTTCCAAAGGTAGTTAAGCTGCTTAATGAAAAAGGAGCTGACGATATACTTATCGTAGGCGGTGGAGTTATACCAGAAGACGATATACCAGGACTTATAGAGGCAGGTATAGCGGCAATATTTACACCTGGAACACCAACATCTGTTACAATAGATTTCATAAAAAATAATTTAAAAAGAAATTAAAGGTGATAATATGGATATAAAAGCAGGCTTGTTAAATGGTGATAAGAGAGCTTGCGCAAGACTTATATCGCTGATTGAAAATGAGGATGCCCAGGCTGTAGAGCTGCTCAAGGAGCTGTACTCAATGACCGGTAATGCTAGAGTAATAGGCATTACTGGTCCCCCTGGGGCGGGTAAAAGCACTGTCACAGATAAGCTTGCCAAGCTGCTTCGCAAACGTAACAAAAAAGTCGGGATTATTGCAGTTGACCCCACCAGCCCCTTTACAGGGGGAGCAATACTTGGCGACAGGGTCAGAATGTCTGATCTTAACACCGACCCCGGAGTTTTTATCAGAAGCATGGGCACTAGAGGAGCGTTAGGCGGACTATCCAAGGCGGCTAATGCAGCAGTTAAGGTGCTTGACATATTTGGTATGGATTATATTTTCATTGAAACTGTAGGTGTGGGACAGTCAGAAGTAGATATTGTAAAGCTTGCTGACACAGTAGTTATGGTTATGGTTCCGGGTCTTGGAGATGATATACAAGCTATCAAGGCAGGAATAATGGAAATAGGTGATGTATTCGCAGTAAACAAGTCCGACAGAGACGGAGCAGAAAGAACAGCCACAGAAATAGAAGTAATGCTGGATTTTAATAGAGGTGCAGCTTATAGACCTCCTGTTGTCAACATAATTGCAAAGGATAACAATAATATTGATAAGCTTATGGAAGCTATAGACGATCATTATGAGTATATGCAGAACAGCGGAAACTATAAGATAAGAAAAAGAAACAGTCTAAAAACAGAAATAATAGATATATTTAAGTATAATGTAGTTAAATCAATTGAACAAAAAAGTGAAAACACCAATATAATCGACCAGCTAGTTGAGCTGGCGCTAGATAAGAGCATTGATCCTTATACAGCGGCACTTAGGCTGTTAAAGGAGCTTAGAAGTACAGAAAGCTAGCATTTACATTCATGGAATATATTATCATTGAATTTTTTTCAATGATAATATTTGCTATAATAATAATGGACAATATGTACTAATAAATGTACAATAATATATTGATGGAAATTATTTAAATATTCTTACAGGAAATATCAACTTTTAAAAGGAGGTATGAAAGTGACAAATAAGGTTGACCATATAGGAATTGCAGTAAGCGATTTAGAAGAATCAATAAAATTCTATGAGGACGTATTGGGATTGAAGCTTCATGGAACAGAGGTAGTGGAGGAACAGCAAGTTAAAGTAGCATTTCTTCCAGTTGGTGATACAGAGGTTGAGCTTCTGGCAGCAACCACACCAGACAGTCCTATTGCTAAATTTATCGAAAAAAAAGGTCAAGGAATACAGCACATTGCTTTCAGGGTAGATGATATTGAGGCAGCTTTAGCAGAAATGAAAGCAAAGGGTATCAGACTTATTGATGAAGAACCCAGATATGGAGCTGGAGGCGCAAGAATTGCGTTTTTGCACCCAAAGGCGACTAATGGTGTTTTAATAGAACTCTGTGAAAGAAAATAGAGGAGGAAACTGCAATGGCTATTGATAAAATCAATGATTTGCGCTCAAGGCTTGAAAAGATACATGCGGCTGGTGGAGAAAAAAGAATAGAGAAGCAGCATAAGTCTGGAAAGATGACAGCAAGAGAAAGAATAAATATGCTTATGGATGCTGACAGCTTTGTTGAGATTGATGCATTTATTAAGCACAGATGTACAGAATTCGGAATGGAAAAGGAAGTTACACCAGCAGAAGGTGTTGTTACAGGCTATGGTACAGTAAATGGCAGACTTGTATATGTATATGCACAGGACTTTACTGTTTCCGGCGGTTCACTAGGAGAAATGCATGCAAAGAAAATCTGCAAGATACTTGATCTTGCAATAAAGATGGGTGCTCCAGTAGTAGGCATCAACGATTCAGGCGGAGCAAGAATCCAAGAAGGTGTAGATGCCCTTTCAGGATACGGCAATATATTCCTAAGAAATACCATGGCTTCAGGAGTGATACCGCAAATCTCAGTCATAATGGGACCTTGCGCAGGGGGCGCAGTTTACTCACCAGCACTTACTGACTTTATATTTATGGTAGAAAAAACCAGTCAGATGTTCATTACTGGACCACAGGTTATAAAGGCAGTTACTGGCGAAGAGGTTTCCGCAGAAGAGCTTGGCGGAGCTATGACCCACAATGCAACAAGCGGTGTAGCTCACTTTATGAGCAGCAACGAAACAGAATGTATACAAGAAATCAAGACACTTCTCAGCTATCTTCCATCAAATAATATGGAGACTGCTCCAATATTTGATACACAAGACAGCATGAACAGAATAGAAGAAGCACTTAACACTATCGTTCCTGATAATCCAAACAAGGCTTATGATATGAAGGAAGTTATAAAGATAATAGTAGATGACGGCGAGTTTATGGAAGTACAGCCCTACTACGCACAAAATATAATTACCTGCTTTGCAAGACTTAATGGAACAAGCATAGGAATAATAGCAAATCAGCCAAAGGTGCTTGCAGGATGTCTTGATATAAATGCTTCCGATAAAGCAGGAAGATTTATAAGAACCTGTGATGCATTTAATATACCTATACTGAATCTTGTTGATGTACCGGGCTTCCTGCCAGGAACAAACCAAGAGTACGGCGGAATCATAAGACACGGAGCTAAGATGCTGTATGCTTACTCAGAAGCAACAGTACCTAAAATAACTATGATAGTTAGAAAAGCTTATGGCGGCGCGTATCTTGCAATGTGCAGCAAGGATCTTGGTGCGGACATGGTATTTGCATGGCCTCAAGCTGAAATAGCAGTAATGGGACCAGAGGGAGCAGCCAATATCATATTTAAAAAGGATATAGAAACCTCAGATAACCCTGCGCAAACAAGAGCAGAAAAGATACAGGACTACAAGGACAGATTTGCTACTCCATACATAGCTGCAAGCAGAGGCTTTGTAGATGATGTAATAGAGCCGGCAGTAACCAGACAAAGATTGATAAGTGCTTTTGATATGCTTGCAAGCAAGAGGGAAACAAGACCTTCTAAAAAACACGGCAATCTGCCTGTATAATGGAGGGATAATTGATGGATACCAATAAATTATTATATGCCCTATTTATAACAGCTTTGGGAATGGTAATTGTTTTTGCGCTGTTAATGCTTCTCAGATATATAATCGAGCTGATGAGAGTAATCTTTGAGCATAAAAACAAGAAGGAAAAGGACCATGCTGTGATAGAAGTTTTGGCACATACCCCGATGCCATTAGAATCTGAACAGAAAAAAGCCGATATGGATGACAATGAGCTTGTGGTCGTATTGACAGCAGCAGTTATGGCATGTCTGGGAGGCAGAAACGACATAGTAGTCAGAAGTATAACAAGAGTGGGGGATTCCACACCTGTATGGGCAAAGACCGGAAGACATGAACAAATGCTAGGAAGATTATAAGGAATAGGGAGGATAAGTTAAAATGAGAAAGTTTATAATAAACGTAAACGGAAACAGTTATGAAGTAGAAGTTGAAGAAGTAAAGGACGGAGTGGTTGCAGCGCCAGTTGCAGCACCAGCACCAAAAGCCGCTGCTCCAAAGGCAGCACCGGCTCCAGCACCCAAGGCAGCACCAGCACCAAAGGCGGCGGCTGCATCTGTAAACGTTCCGGCAGGAGCAAACTCAGTAAATGCACCTATGCCTGGAACAATACTAAGCGTTAACGTAGCAGCAGGAGATGCAGTTAAGAAGGGTCAAGTATTATGTATACTTGAGGCTATGAAAATGGAAAACGAAATAATGTCACCAGTAGATGGTACTGTAACGGCTGTAGGAGTTAACCAAGGAGATTCAGTAAGTACAGGACAGGTTCTAGTAGTACTATAACTAAGACACTTTAAAGTTCTTTGAGAGAAACAACTTTGAAATATTAGATTGTGAAGTTGTTTCTCTATAGGATAATGTGGGCTTTGCAGTTGTAATTAGACCCGCAAAGAATTGATTGGGGGATTATATATGTCTATGGTTGACGAATTATTAAAGTTTTTTTACAGTATGGGTTTTACTGCAATAACTTGGCAGCAAGGAATAATGATAGTATTATCTTGCTTTTTAATATACCTTGCACTAAAGAAAGGCTTTGAACCACTGCTACTGGTTCCAATTGCCTTTGGTATGTTGCTTACGAACCTGCCTTTAGCAGGTATGATGAGAGAGCCCGTATACGAAATGGTCATGGAAGCGGGAAAAGAGGTAAAAATTCTCGTTGATCCCGGAGGCTTGCTGCACTGGTTGTATCAGGGAATTAAGCTGGGCATTTATCCGCCGCTTATTTTCTTTGGTGTAGGAGCAATGACTGATTTTGGACCCCTTATTGCTAATCCTAAAAGCATACTTTTAGGGGCAGCAGCACAAATAGGAATATTCATGACCTTTATAGGGGCAATGCTTATAGACAAATTTATTCCTTTTATAAGCTTTACTATTGAAGAAGCAGCATCTATAGGAATAATAGGGGGTGCTGACGGACCAACAGCTATTTTCCTGACCTCAAAGCTGGCACCTCACCTTATAGGACCTATTGCGGTTGCTGCATATTCATATATGGCTTTAGTACCTCTTATTCAACCGCCAATAATGAAGGCTCTTACTACTCAAAAGGAAAGAGAAGTAGTAATGGAACAGCTAAGACCTGTTTCCAAGACAGAGAAGATTATCTTTCCAGTATTAGTAACAATAGTTGTATCATTTGTATTGCCATCAGCGGCAACCCTTGTGGGAATGCTTATGCTGGGTAATCTTATAAGAGAATCGGTAGAGCTGCAAAGTATACTTAACAGACTATCGAAGACAGCACAAAATGATTTAACCAACATAGTGGTTGTTTTTCTAGGAATCACAGTTGGTGCAACCGCAGAGGGAGAAGTATTCCTTAGACCTCAAACAATCGCTATTATAGTGCTGGGCTTGATTGCCTTCTCCTTTGGAACGGCAGGAGGAGTACTCTTAGGCAAGGTAATGCATAGATTAAGCGGAGGAAAGGTAAACCCTCTGATAGGATCTGCTGGAGTATCTGCGGTACCAATGGCAGCAAGAGTAGCACAAAAGGTTGGGCAGGAAGCTAATCCTAACAACTACCTGTTGATGCACGCAATGGGACCTAATGTAGCAGGGGTTATAGGATCCGCTGTTGCAGCAGGTGTACTACTGTCAATGCTTGGAAAATAAATATTCAAAAATCACATGTATACTATGCATGTGATTTTTTTATAATGACAAAAATATAGTATAATATATATAACCATTTAAAACCATCTAAACTCAATATAGGAGAAATATTATGAAGGATGAAATATTAAGGCTGCTTAGAGAAAGCACAGACAGGCATATATCAGGGGAGGAGCTTAGCAACAGGTTTGGTGTATCAAGAACTGCCGTCTGGAAGTGTATCAACCAGCTAAAGCTTGCCGGATACAAAATACAATCTCAGACTAATAAGGGATACAAACTGCTGACAAGTCCCGATATACTAACGCAGGCAGAGCTGCAACCCCTATTAAATACAAAGCTAATAGGCAATAAGATACATTATTTTGATACCATTGATTCTACAAATACCTATGCAAAAAAGCTTGCAGAAGCTGAGTTTAACGAAGGAACAGTCATAATAGCAGAGCAGCAGACCGCAGGCAGGGGGCGGCTGGGGCGGAACTGGATATCTCCAGCAGGAAAAGGCATATGGATGAGTATTCTTCTAAAACCAACACTAGAGCCAAAGGATGCCGCCAAAATAACCCTTTTGACAGCCTGTGCGGTATGCAGAGCTATTGAACATTTTAACATAAAGCCTATGATTAAATGGCCTAATGACATACTCGTAAATGGTAAGAAGCTGTGCGGCATACTCACAGAAATGAATATTGAGGTTGACGTAATAGGATACGTAGTAGTAGGAATAGGTATGAATGTAAATTTGAGCATGGAGGATTTACATCCAGATATATTAGACACTGCCACCTCTATTAAAATCGAAACAGGCACTGAAGCTTCCAGAAAAGCAATAATAGCAGAAATTATAAACCAGTTTGAACAGTTGTACAATCAACTGATAAACAACAGCAGCATCAATAGCATAATAGACGAATATAAAAGCAAATCAGCAGTACTAGGAAAAGCAATTAGAATAATAAACAAAAAAGAAGAAATATCTGGGCAGGTAGTTGATATAAATCAAGAGGGGCATCTTTTAGTAAAGCTGTCTGACGGCACAAATACAGAGATAAGCTCGGGCGAAGTATCTATACGAGGTGTTAACAGCTATATATAAGCTTGTTGAGCTGTATTCATGAACTATTGCAATATGAATATTTGCAATGTTGGGGATCAAGTGATAAAATAGTTGTGCAATATCTCTAAAATGATATATCGGAAAGGAAAGTGTATTATGATACTCGTATTTGATGTAGGAAATACAAACATAGTAATGGGTGTATACAAGGAAAAGAAGCTTTTGGACTTTTGGAGACTTTCAACTGATGTAAACAAAACCTCTGACGAATATGGCGTGTATATAAACCAGTTGTTCAGATATCAAGGCTTTGAATTTACTGATGTAAAAGCAGTGGTTATTTCCTCTGTTGTACCTTCAATAATGTATACACTTGAGCATATGACCAAAAAATATTTTAAAACAGAACCCTTAATAATAGGACCTGGTATTAAAACAGGTATGAATATAAAATATGACAACCCCAAGGAAGTAGGGGCAGATAGAATAGTCAACGCAGTTGCAGCTTATGAGCTGTATGGAGGTCCCCTCATAATCGTAGATTTTGGTACTGCCACAACCTATTGCGCAATATCCAAAAATGGTGAATATCTGGGCGGTGTAATTTCACCCGGCATCAGAATATCAGCAGAAGCACTTTATCAAAGGACAGCAAAGCTTCCCAGAGTAGAGCTTATAAAGCCTGAAACCGTAATATGCAAAAACACCATAAACAGTATGCAGTCAGGCTTGATATACGGCTATGTAGGTCAGGTGGACTATATAGTCGGAAGAATGAAAAAGGAACTAGGTCCTGATAATATTACAGTAGTAGCTACTGGAGGCTTATCAAAGCTTATTGCAGCAGAATCCGAAACCATAGATGTAGTTAATGGTCTTTTAACCTTGGAAGGCTTAAGGATTATTTATGAGAGAAATAGAGAAAGCTAAATAAAAACTTTAAACAGGCAGGATAAAAATGAAAATAGGAAACGTTGAGATTGACAACAAGGTCTTTCTTGCTCCCATGGCTGGAGTTACCGATATGGCATATAGAATAATCTGTAAAAAGATGGGCTGCGGACTTACCTATACAGAGATGGTAAGTGCCAAAGGTATGCACTACAAGAGTCAGAATACCGAGGAGCTATTAGAAATGGCGGATATTGAGAAGCCCGGTGCAGCACAGATATTCGGAAGCGATGCTGATATTCTGGCAGAAACAGCAAAAAAGGTAGAAGAAAGAGGCGTTGATATCATAGATATCAATATGGGATGTCCTACCCCTAAAATAGTAAAAAACGGTGACGGCTCAGCCTTGATGCTTAAACCTGAGCTTGTAGGCGAGATAGTTTATAAAGTCAGCAGGGCGGTAAAGGTTCCATTGACAGTAAAGATAAGAAAGGGCTGGGATGATCAGTCTATAAATGCCGTAGAAGTAGCCTTGATAGCTGAAAAAGCTGGTGCATCCGCTGTAACAGTACATGGCAGGACAAGAGAACAGTTTTACAGCGGCAAGGCAGACTGGAGCATTATTAAAGCAGTCAAGCAAAAGCTGTCAATACCACTTATAGGCAACGGTGATATATTTGAGCCTCAGGACGCAGAGCGGATGCTGCAAGAGACAGGCTGTGATGCAGTAATGATAGGCAGAGGCGCAGAAGGCAACCCATGGATATTCAAACGTACCGTAGAGTATCTTAAAACTGGTGCTATCCTGCCAGAGCCAAACATTCAAGAGCGAATAGAAGTAATAAAAGAACACTTGGAGCTTGTTATAAAATACAAAGGTGAAGGTACAGGAGTAAAAGAAATGCGTAAGCATATAGCTTGGTATCTAAAGGGCTTGCCCAATTCCTCCTACGTCAAAGCCGAAGTATTCAAGCTTACAAGGGTTGAGGACATAGAAAAGCTCTTGAAGGAATATGCTGAAAGAGTGCAGACATACAGCCTCGCTGAATAGCTGTACTGCTAAATGAGGATAACAGCCCATACAACCAGAATACAGTAAAAGCAAATACTCAATAGAAAGCACATTTTCTATAGGATGCTTTTACTTTTCTCATTTTTTGGACAATAACTTAAAAATCTTCAAATTAAAGGAATAATTTAAAGTGACTTTTATATTGTGTAATATATAGCAAAGTATTAAAATATAAAGTGTATACAAACTGGTGCACAACCAAATAATAACATGATATATCGGGGTGTAGAAATGGATCTCATAAGAATAGGTGATAAAGTAATAAGCAGAAAAAGGATTAACGAATCCATAGATAATATACTTAAACTGAGAGCTAACGGCATGTCTCAATCAGAGGCAGGTGAAAAATTAAACATAGAGCGAACCTTTATCTCAAGACTTGAGGGTCTTGGAGAAGTACGCAAAGGACAAAGCATAGCAGCCGCAGGCTTTCCTATAGGCAATAAGGAAGAAGTGGAAAAGGTATTAAAAAAATTCGGAGTAGATTACTATATGCTGTTGTCAGAAGAAGAAAGGAATAAATTTGCATCTCAGGACACAGGTGCTCAGGTTATAAACCAGCTTATGGAGCTGATTAATAAGTTTAGAGGCTTTGACACAGTTATATTAATGGCATCAGATTATAGAATCAAAATGATTAGGGATATGCTGGACAATCAAATTATAGAAATAGATATAGGAAAATCTCCCTTAAAGGATGATGTTTCAGTAGATATTAATATGTTGACAGAAATACTAAAAATATTAAAGGGGTAGTAATATGAAGCATATAATAAGCATAAGTATTGGCTCATCCAAAAGAGATCATAGTGTAGAAGTGGAAATAGCAGGTGAGAAGATACTTATTGAAAGAAGAGGTACAGACGGAGATATACAAAAAGCTATCCAACTGGTAAAGGAGCTTGACGGTAAAGTCGATGCCTTCGGAATGGGTGGAATAGATGTATATCTTAACGCTGGCAAGAATAAATACAAGATAAAGGACGCTGTACCTATCAAGGAAGCAGCACAAAAAACCCCGATGGTTGACGGCTCAGGGCTGAAAGTATCTCTGGAAAAAGAAGTTCCAAAATTTATTGATGAAAATGTAATGAAGCTCAAAGGCAAGAAGGTATTTATGCTGCCTGCAATTGACAGGTATGCAATGGCTGAGGGCTTTCAAAATATGGGCTGTGATCTTACACTAGGAGATTTGATGGTAGCCCTTGGAATAAATATTCCCATTAAATCCTTAAGAATGTTGGATAGAATAGCAAGTATATTTGCTCCTATAGCTTGCAGACTGCCCTTTGAAATGCTGTATCCCACAGGAAAGGATCAAAATGGCGGTTTGAGCAAGGCGGGCAAAAATGATAAGTTTTTCGAGGAAGCCGATATAATAGCTGGTGACTTTCACTATATAAGACAATTTATGCCTCGTCACATGGATGGCAAAATGATTGTAACAAATACAGTAACCAAGGATGATATTTTGTGGATGGAGCAGTGCGGAATAAGCGTATTTGTTACATCAAGTCCAGATTTAGCAGGACGTTCCTTTGGGACAAATGTAATTGAAGCATTACTGGTTTCCCTTATCAATAAGGATGTAGACAGTATAACTTCTGAGGACTATATTAAGGCATTAAGTGATATAGATTTTAAGCCAAGAGTAGAGTATCTGAACAACACCCTGCCAAAGGCACAGGTAAAAATTTAAGTAATATGCAGCAGCTCCAGTTAATATTTATAATAAAGCAGTAATAAAAAATAAATTATTATTATATTCTGGAGTTGTAATTATGGAAGATACGATAAACAATGGTGCTATAGTTTTATATACACCCAAAAAGATTCCGGCAATGTTAAAGCTGTTTGCTGCTCCTGAGATAAAGGACATGCAGGATATAGAATTCAATCAGCAGAAGCATTCGATTTTAATAATAGAGTATCCCGTTATTTCAGGTGATTTAAACAATAAACGGAAAAATAAGATACTATATAACTACTTTAAGGAGAACAAAGTAAAGTATATTGTAGAAAAACACTTAGACCAAAATGGAGAGTATTCCTGCGATAAGAATAATATTATAAATGAAATAAGAGCAGTAAAGCTGTTTTCTGCTATGTGTAAGCTAAGTCAGATAAGTAAAAAAAACTATATGACTGGCAGCATAGGATTTATTACATCCACAATAGATATGGCTGTTACTGATATGTTTTCCGATGAGGCATCCAATATGATGCTTTATGAGTCAGAAAACCTCGATAAAAAAACAAAGACAAAGATCTATACAGAGTGTATGGAGAAAAAAGGAATATCAATAGTATTTTCAAAAGAGCTGGACAAAATAATAAAGTACTCAGATGTACTGCTGGTTGATGAAACAATAGACATAGCAAAGTATAGCTCATACCTAAAGGATAAGATAGTATTAGGGAAAAGCCAAATTGACGGCAGCTTTTGTAAGGTTGAGGATGTGCTGTTGTGGAACGATTACATAGAGGATCTTTCACTAAATAACAATATAGCACTTATGAATGATGAATTGCTTGTTATTTTAAGATATTTTAATATAGAGCTGTCTTATAAAGAGTTTATTAAAAAACTAAACCATATATATCTTTATAACAGTAAAGAAAAATGGAATATGCTATATAATTTCAGATAACTTGTGAATAAGCTTATTTAAACAATAAGAAGATTCTTAGGTGCAGCGTATATTTATTTCTTGACATTGCAAAACTCCTACTTTATAATAAACAAATAAAGTCAGGAAATCTTGGAAATTCACTGTAAGCCTGTAAATAGTATATATTGTGCTATATATTGGGTAATTACTAAACATGGATTTAATATGCATACTTTTATAATTAAAGGTTATAATGGAATAAGCTAATATGCGTAGCAATATGTGCTGGAATAAAAATATAACAAGCACATATAATTATCATTGATAACTATAGAGATTAATAATATGCTTAAAGGCATTTGATTTAAAGCATTGGGCAAACAAAACAGATTTCCAAAAAACTAAGAGTCGGGAGGCGAGCGATTGTGAGTAAGCAAAATATATTGACGCTTGAAGGTTTAAAAAAATTAGAGCTGGAGCTGGATCACCTTAAAAGCAAGCGCAGAGCAGAAGTTGCATTGAGAATTAAACAAGCTTTGGCTTTTGGAGATATATCCGAAAACTCTGAATATGATGAAGCTAAAAATGAGCAGGCATTTGTAGAGGGTAGAATTGCTCAAATTGAAAATATACTAAAAACAGCCAAGGTAATAGACGAGGATGATATACAAACAGACGTAGTTAGTGTAGGCTCCAAGGTTGTACTAAAGGATATAGAGTTTGAAGATGTAGTAGAATATGCTATAGTAGGCTCTGCTGAGGCGGATCCTATTAATCTGAAAATATCCAATGAATCACCAGTAGGAAGAGCATTAATCGGAAAAGGTGTTGGAAGTGTTGTTGAAATAATTGTACCAGATGGAATAATAAAATACGAAATATTAGAGATAAAAAAATAGGGGGAAGGGTCATGACAAACGAAGAGCTGAATTTGAGCGAACAGCAGCAGATAAGAAGAGAAAAGCTGGAAAATCTAAAAAATATGGGCAGAAATCCCTTTGAGGTATTAAAATATGATGTAACTCATCATAGCAATGATATACTTGAAAACTTTGAAGAGCTGGATGGAAAAGACGTATCCATTGCCGGAAGAATAATGACCTTTAGAGATATGGGCAAGGCATCCTTCTGCCACATACAAGATAGAAATGGTCAAATACAGATTTACACAAAAATGGATGAAATAGGCGAAGAAGAATACAAGATATTCAAAACCTTCGATTTAGGAGATATTGTTGGTGTAAAAGGCTTTGCTTTTAGAACCAAGAGAGGCGAGATATCAGTACACGTAAAAGAAATGAAGCTGCTGTGTAAATCACTTCAGCCCCTGCCAGAGAAGTTTCATGGCTTGAAGGATCCAGATTTAAGATACAGACAAAGATATCTTGATCTGATAGTTAATCCAGAAGTGAAAGAAACCTTCATAAAAAGAACAAAAATAATAAGCGGAATAAGAAGATTCTTGGACGACAGAGGGTATTTAGAGGTTGAAACACCTATACTTTCTACTATTGCCAGCGGTGCCGCAGCAAGACCCTTCCAGACTCGCAGCAACGCTCTGGATATAGACTTGTATCTGAGAATAGCCACAGAGCTGTATCTAAAGAGACTTATAGTAGGCGGCTTTGAGAAGGTTTATGATATGGGCAAAAACTTCCGAAACGAAGGTATAGATATTAGACATAACCCTGAGTTTACTATGATTGAGCTGTATGAAGCATATACTGACTATCATGGAATGATGGAGCTTATGGAAAACATGGTAGCTACAGTATGTATGGAAGTTAACGGAACAACCAAGGTTATGTATCAAGGCACAGAAATAGATTTTACGCCCCCATGGAACAGAGTAACCATGAAGGAAGCAGTAAAGCAATATGCTGGCGTTGATTTTGATGAAATAAAAACTGACGAGGAAGCTCAGGAGCTTGCTCGCAAGCTTAAGCTGGAAGACGAGCTGAAAAAGAAAATAAAGGACTGCACAAAGGGAGATATCATGAATGCGGCCTTTGAAGCATATGCAGAAAAGCATTTGATTCAGCCTACCTTCCTTATGGACTATCCTGTTGAGGTTTCACCTCTTACAAAGAAAAAGAACGATGATCCAACTATGACAGAGAGATTTGAGGCTTTTGTATTTGGAAGAGAATTAGGAAACGCTTATTCAGAGCTTAATGATCCTATAGACCAAAGAGAAAGATTCGTACAGCAGGCGAGAGAAAAAGAGCTTGGTGACGATGAAGCATACGCATTTGACGAGGATTTTATAAACTCACTTGAAGTAGGTATGCCACCTACCGGCGGCTTAGGAATAGGCATAGACAGAATCATAATGTTTTTGACAGACTCATATTCCATAAGAGACGTTATACTATTCCCTACTATGAAACCAATAGTATAATAAAACATGTACATAAATATAAAACCGTTATGGCTTACAGAGCTATAACGGTTTTATATTTAATTATCGGATACTAAAGCCTTACTCCTCAACCAGTGCCACAGCTCTGATTGGTGAGCCGGAGCCGTCTCTGATTTTCAGAGGCAGACCAATATATATAAAACGCTTATTTACAACTTTATCCAGATTGCATAGATTTTCCGTATTAGTTATATCGTATTTGCCGCATATATAATGACCCGAAAAATCCACATCATCAGGGTGATCTATTGCCGGAGCATCCACGCCTATATTTACCACACCCTGCTTTGCCAGCCATTCTGCTGCTTCCATATTTAAGCCTGAGTAAGTAGTCTGCCATTTATCAGTGCCGAAATTTCTATCATAGTGCCCGGTATAAAGCAGAACAATATCACCCTTTTCTATAGTAAGACCTGACTTCTTAACTGCCTGCTCCAAATCCTTTGGAGTTATGTATCTATTTGCAGGTATATGAGTAAGATCTATACATATAGCACTTCCCCAAAAATAGTTAAGGGGCATCTTATCTATTGTTGCACCTGATGGCTTATATTCCCACACCGCATCGCAGTGTGTGCCTCCATGCTCGCTGATTAAAAGATTTCTTGCAGAAAAGCCCAGTGTCTTGCTGCCAGTCCTTTTCATGTTATCCTCATGAGTCATATTGGTCATTATAAAGGTATTCTGATGCATTGGAAATACAGACATACCCTGAAAAATTTCCTGTGAAAGGTCTATAAGCTTTAACGCCATTTAAATCTCCCCTTGTCAAAATTAATAAATATTCACAATTATAAGTATATCATACCAAATGATAATATAGGATATACTTATTAAAGAATCATAAAATTTAAAACGTATTGCTTCCATATGTAAATTATTTGGCATTTATAAGAAAATTATAAAAAGTATACAAGACAAACTAAGTTTTTTGTAAAAATGATATTAGAAATTAATAATATTAGTGCAACATTTTGAGCAAATTATGATAGAATATTATTATGGACAAAATGTGGGTTGTCCTAAAAATATATATAAGTAACACAATAATAATCAAACGGAGGGGTAATATGGCAAAATTTATTCAAGCAGTACCGAATTTCAGTGAAGGCAGAAGAACTGAGGTTGTAGAGGCAATTGTAGATCAAGTTAGAAATGTTAAAGGTGTAAAGCTGGTTGACTATCATCCAGACGCAGACTTTAACAGAACAGTTGTTACTCTTATCGGTGAGCCTGAGCCGCTTAAGGAAGCACTTTTAAACATGGCAGGCAAGTCATATGAGCTAATAAATATGGAAGAGCAAAGCGGTTCCCATCCAAGAATAGGAGCACAGGATACAATTCCAGTATTCCCATTGAAGAATATAAGCTTAGAAGAATGTGTTCAATTAGCAGAAGAAATTGGTAAAGCAGTATATGAAAGATTTAATGTACCAGTATTCTTTACAGGTGAAAATGCAAAAAAACCTGAAAGAAAAGCACTGGACTTTATAAGAAAGGGTCAATATGAAGGTCTTAAGCTTGTAGCACATACAGAAGAAAGAAGACCAGACTTAGGACCAGCAGCACTTCACCCAACAGCAGGAGCAACAATAGTTAGTGCAGGCACAAATCCACTTGTTGCCTTCAATGTAATACTAGATACACCTAACTTGGAAATAGCAAAGAAGATAGCAAAGGCTATGCGTGGACCAAGCGGCGGTTTTACAACTGTAAGATCAGTTGGACTTAAGTTTGAAGAAAGAAATCAGGTTTGCGTTTCAATGAATATGTTTGACTATGTAAATACACCACTTTACAGAACCTTTGAGCTGATAAAGATAGAAGCATCAAGATATGGTGTAAACGTAGTAGGCAGTGAGCTTGTTGGAGTAGTTCCAATGGAGTCGCTTATAAACTCATTGGAATTCTACATGGGAATAGAAAACTTTGACAGAAGTCAAATACTTGAAAATCACTTATTTGATTTAGTATAGAGGATATAATCAGGATATAATAATAAAACTTAGATAGTGTCTAAGATTAATATAAAATAGCATAAGGAGGCTTGTCCTAATGAAGTATGACTTAATAGTAAAAAATGCTCGTATACCTATGATGAATGGCAACGATACCCTATTAACAAATATCCTTGTAAAAGATGAGAAAATAGCAGGATTTTTGGTGGACGTTGACGGGATAGAAGCTGAAAACTTTATAGACGCAGAAGGCAATCTTGTACTGCCAGGCTGTATCGACTCACATACACACTATATGGATCCGGGCTTCACACACAGAGAAACATTTTTAACTGGAACAAGTCAGGCAGCCGCTGGGGGAGTAACAACCATAATAGATATGCCATGCTGTTCCTCACCAAGATCAGTAAGATGCGTAAGCTCCCTTAATGAAAAAATTGATGCTGTCAGCCCTCAAGCTATAGTAGACTTTGCTATGTGGGGCGGAGCAACAGGAGAAGACGTTAGAGAAGGTAACCTTCATAATATTAAAGAGCAAGCAGATGCAGGAGTTGTTGCTTTTAAGGTTTATATGACTCCATCAGTTCCTACATACAACAGAGTTACAGATCCAGAAATGCACGAGGTATTCAAGGTAGTTGCGGAAACAGGATTAGCTGTTGGTGTTCACGCAGAGAATTTTGCAATGTGTGATTATTATGTTAATAAATACAAAAACGAAGGCAGACTGGACGGTCCGGCTTGGTCAGAAGCAAGACTTGAGCTTGCAGAAAAAGCAGCTATTCAGCTTGGTATAGCCTTCTCAGAAGAAACAGAAGCAAGATACCATGTAGTGCATATGAGCACAGGTGTTGGAGCAAGATTAATCGGAGAAGCAAAAAAGAGAGGTCTTAAGGTAACCTCCGAGGTTTGCCCTCACTATCTGGTACTAAATGCTCCAGAAGCAATGACAGAGTATGGCGCAATGGCTAAGATTGCTCCTCCGCTAAGAACAAAGCAGGACAATATAGAGCTTTGGGAAGGTCTTGCTAACGGAAGTGTTGACTTCGTTGCAACAGACCACGCACCATACAAGATAGAAGAAAACAAGGATAATGATGAAGTACCAGTTGAAAAGGATGCTCCAGGCATGAATATCTGGACTGCATTCCCAGGCATACCAGGAACAGAAACTATGGTTAATATACTGGTAAGTGAAGGCTATAACAAAGGCAGACTAAATCTTGAAAGATTAGTTGAAGTGCTTAGCAAAAACGCAGCAATCCACTATGGTTTATTCCCTAAAAAGGGAGCAATGTCCATAGGCTCAGATGCTGACCTTACAATCATTGATCCTAAGAAGGAATGGTCAATACACAAGGATGCATCCTTCATGAAAAACAAATATACACCGCTTCACGGCATGAAGCTGACTGGTAAGGTAGTTAAAACTGTTCTTCGTGGAACACTTGTTTATGAAGAAGCTGCTCACGAAATTCAAGGCAAGATTATGGTTAAGCCTGGCTTTGGCAGATATGTAAAGAGACAAAGCGTACAAGAGCTTGACAGAAAGATTAAGTTTGACAACTACAGAGCAATAGGCTCTGACTTCTTTAATAACGTACACAAGAAGAATATTAATAATGTAATAGAGTAATATTAATATGCTGCCGCAGGGTTCAATGGAAAGACTGCTGATAAAAAAAGCTTTTCCAGACTGCGGCAGCTAACTAATAGGATGATAAAGGGAGGAAAAAGTAATGCCAAGACATGGAATATTGGTTATAGATATGCTTAACGATTTCGTTGGAGAAAAAGCTCCTCTAAGATGCCCCGGCGGCGAAGAAATAGTTCCTAATCTGCAGAAGCTATTTGAATGGGTAAGAGCTAGAAATGCAGCAGGTAAAGATGATGTTCAATTGATTCATATTCAAGAAGCACACAGAAAAAATGATGCAGACTTCAGGGTAAGACCTGTACACGCAATAAAAGGAACATGGGGTTCAGACTTTATACCTGAGCTGTACCCGCAAGGTGACGAATATATTGTTCAAAAGAGAAGACACAGCGGCTTCCAGCATACAGATCTTGATTTATACCTGAGAGAAGAAAACCTAGATACAGTTGTTGTAACAGGAGTTTGGACAAATGTGTGCGTTAGATCAACTGCTGCTGACGCACTGGCAAACGCTTTCAGAGTAATCACCCTAAGCGACGGCGTTCACTCCAAAAACGAGGAAATGCACCAGCATGGACTTACTGACCTAAGAATATTTACAAAGGTTATCACTATAGATGAATACATCAGCGCATGGGAAAAAGGCGAAGATCCATGGGTTGGCGGCGGAGACAAGGAAAACAAGGTAGAATAGACTATAAATTATGATTCCGCAAGGAGCGATACTCCATCAGGAAGGAGTAGGACTAATGAAAATAGTTGTTGGTATAACCGGAGGCAGCGGCGCAATCTACTCAGTAGCGTTTTTGCAGGCTTTAAAGCAAGCTGGCGTTGAAGCACACGTTGTAATGTCCACTATGGGGGAGCAGGTGCTTGAGCATGAGTGCGGCTTTACCAGAGAAGACATCTCAGCTTACGCAGAACGTGTTTATGATAATAGAGACTTGTTTGCACCTATTGCCAGCGGTACCTTTAAAATGGACGGCATGATAATAGTACCATGCTCAATGAAAACTTTAGCAGCAGTTGCTACAGGATATTCGGATGGGTTACTTGCAAGAAGTGCCGACGTAACCTTAAAGGAAGGCAGAAAGCTTGTAATCGTACCTAGAGAAACACCATTAAACCAAATACATCTTGATAATATGCTGAAGCTTTCTCGTATGGGAGTGACAATAATGCCTGCATCTCCAGGGTTTTACAACCATCCTCAGACAATAACTGATATTGTAGGTTCAATGGTAGGTAAAATGCTGGATGCATTTAACATAGAGCACAGTATATCTTCCAGATGGGGAGAATGAGCCAGCCAAGCTGGTTTTATTAAAGATATAAGACAGGGGGTGAAAGTTTGGAGAAACAATCCCTAAGAGCCTATCTGAAAAAGCTTGAGGATAATAACCAGCTTCTAGTATGCGAAAAGGAAGTTGACCCTAAATTCGATATGGGAGCCTTAGTAAGAAAATTTAACGGCACTAAAACAATGCTGTTTAAGAAACCAAAGGGATATAATGTTCCTGCTGTTGCAGGTGTATGCGGCTGTAGACAGCGATACGCTGATATATTTAATGTAGCAAACGACGAGCTTGTATTCCCACTAACTGAGGCAGTAGCAAATCCCAAGCCTTACAAGGTGGTTAGTACTGGTCCAGTTAAAGAAAACATAATAAAAAGAGGAATAGACATCAAAAAAATGTACCCAATTCCTACCTTTCATGAAAAGGACTCCAATCCTTTCATTACTGCCGGCATAGTTGCAGTAAAGGATAGTGAGACAGGAAGGATACACACTTCAGTAAGAAGACTTCAAGTACTAGGCGGAAATAAGCTGAGTGTGCTTATAGAGTCACCGCTTCTAATGGATCAATGTGCAGAATTTGATAATAACAATAAGCCATTGGAAATAGCAGTAATTTTAGGCTACGACCCAATATTCATGGTAGCATCTCAAGTAAATTCACAAGTATATGGCTTGGATAAATATGAGGTAGACAGTGCACTAAGAGGTGAGCCTCTTGAACTGGTTAAGTGCGAGACTATAGACATGCTGGTTCCAGCCTATGCAGAGATGATACTGGAGGGTGTAATACCTCCCAAGGTCAGGGAAAAGGAAGGACCCTTTGGTGAAATGGCAGGATACTATGGTGGAGGCAATATGCAGCCCATTATGGAAGTAAGCTGCATACTGCAAAGAAACAACCCCATATTCCAGTTTAACTTCCCATCCAGCTCGGAGCACGTGCTGCCAAATGGTCTTATGAGAGAAATGCATCTTTATTGGCAGATAAAGAACATGGTATCCTCTGTAAAGGCAGTTCATCTTCCTACAGTAGGAGGCTGCCGATTCCATGCAATAATATCTATCAAGAAAACAAACGAAGGCGATGGAAAGAGTGCAATACTTGCAGCCCTTGCCAGCAATAAGGACGTTAAGCATGTAGTTATAGTTGATCATGATGTTGACATATTCAATCCACGGGATGTAGAATGGGCTATTGCAACAAGAGTACAGGCGGATCAGGATGTTGTCATTATACCCGGAGCAAAAGGTTCACCTCTGGAGCCGACACATGAGATGAGGGGTGTAACCGCCAAGATGGGTATTGATGCCACAGCACCTTTAGGTTCCTTAAACAACAAATTTGAGAGAACCAAAATACCCGGAAGTGATAGGCTTAACATTAAAGACTATTTTCCTGGAATATGATAGAAAGGTGCTGGTGATATAAAATGATTAAAAAAGCACTTGGAATCGTAGAAACAAGAGGGCTGGTAGCAGCTATTCAAGCCTCTGATGCAATGCTGAAATCAGCTAACGTGGATATATATAATTTTAAAATGGTTGGTTCTGGTCTGGTAGCAGTGCTTATTGACGGAGATGTTGCATCAGTTCAATCAGCAGTCAGTGCTGGAGTTGACTCCTGTGGAAGACTTGGAGAGCTTATAGCCTATAATGTTATTCCAAGACCCCATGAAGAAGTCATTAAGCTAATGACTATGATGGACTTGACTTAGGAGGAGATAACCATGGCAAATCCATTAATGAAACCAATGCTTAACAATATACTTGTTAAGGCAGGAAGAAAAACAGCGAGTACTACAATACAAACAGAAAACCAGAATCATTCAATAAACCTGAGAAAAGAGCAAGTGAACCTTCTGCTGTCCGATGTACTGCACGGCAAAAAGAATAGCTCATACAGCTCTAATAATGCATACAATTCCCCTAAAGAAGCAAAAATGCTTACACTGGAGGAACTGCGAAAGCCCAACGCTGCAAATACGGCACAAGCTTATCAGGTGAAATCCTCGGTAATAGAAAAACCGATGGTTTCACTGGTATCTATAGGAAAGCAAAGTAAAAAGTAGTAAAGGAGAAGTCATAAATGAAGGAAGCATTAGGACTAATAGAAGTAATCGGTATGGCTGCTGCTGTTACTGCTTTGGATGCAGCATGTAAAAATGCTAATGTTAAGCTTGTCGGCTGCAACAGGGTTATAGGCGCAGGTAAGTCCATAAGTGTTACCATACAGATAGCAGGTCAGGTAGCCGCAGTCAGATCAGCAGTAGATGCTGCTGTTGAAGCAACAAACAGGGTAGGTAAGGTTTTAACTGCCCATGTTATACCAAGACCTCACGAGGAGCTGGAAAAGCTGATAACAGCCTTTGATGCTGATTATCAGAAAAAGCTGAAACAAAAGGAAAAGGCGGCTGCCAAGGCTGCTGCCAAGACAGTTGAAAAAAGTCAAGAGTAAACTGCAATATATATTATTAATAAGTTATTAAGGAGGAAAAGCAAATGAGTGGAGAAGCATTAGGTCTAATAGAAACCAAAGGATTAGTAGGTGCTATAGAAGCAGCAGATGCAATGGTTAAGGCAGCTAATGTAACAATAGAAGGCTTTGAAAAAATAGGCTTCGGTTTGGTTACAGTTATGGTAAGAGGTGATGTTGGAGCAGTAAAGGCTGCAACAGAAGTAGGAGCAGAGGCAGCTAGAGCAGTCGGCGAGCTTCATTCAGTACATGTAATCCCAAGACCACATGTTGAAGTTGAAAGAGTTATCTTAAAAAGCGAAAAGTAATAAAAGCACAGATATGATGGCAAGGCAGTAAAAGCCTGCCTTGCCATCATATCTATTAAACCATATAAACAATAAAAAAATACAAAATACTCTGGGGGTATACTCCATGAACGAATTAAAAAGCTTTACACGCTCCATATTATCAGAGCTGTCCAACAGAATGAAAAACACAAATAAAAGGGTACAAATAAAAAAAGAATTAATAACCTTAGAGGGGCTTATGAAAAACGACTCTTCTAAAAAAGATATTTTTCACAACAATAAACAGCATCAAGCTGCACAAAGCAGTCCTGCTTTCAGCGACAGCAAAAAAGTCATAACACAGACGGATATGGAAAGCATGGGAGATATTCATGAACTGCAAATAAACAAGGGGGATATCGTTACTCCCTTAGCACTAGACTTATTAAAAAGAAAAAAAATAAAGCTTGTAATTAAGTAAACACTAATTTACAGATTTTTAATAAAGACTTATTCCAGTTTTAAAGCATGTTAACTATAGAAAATAACTCACAGGAGTTTATATAAAACCATATTTCACAGCACCTTACCATATAAATAGTGTATCTTATTTATGGCAATGTAAAATCTTTATCACTATTTATATAATAATACTGTGAAATAAAAATATGGACTGAAAACGAGTGAAAAGGGTGGTATAAGAAATGCTTGTAGGAAAGATTATAGGTACGGTAACAGCAACAAGAAAAGATGAAGCTTTAGTAGGCGCAAAATTATTAATAACTCAGCCATTAGATATGAAAGGCAACGAGCAGGACAATCCTATAATTGCTGTTGATACAGTAGGCGCAGGAGTTGGCGAGATAGTTTTATATGTCAGCGGCAGTGTTGCACCCTATGCTGTAAGAAAGCACGAAGTTCCTATTGATGCAGCCATAGTAGGTATTGTAGATAGAATAGACTTGATGAAATAAAATATTTTCAACTAAAAGTCTTTAAGCTCTTTGAGAGAAACAACTATATAGAAATATTAATTAATGAAGTTATTTCTCTATAAAAAGCAACTAAGATAGTTATACTAAGAGGAGGGTACAGTTTGAAAGCAGAACATTTTAAAAGAGCGATAGTATATAGAAATCTAATAGATAGTCTTATGGGCGAAAATGGTTATGCGGATACAGTATTATACGGCGGAAATGTAGTAAACGTTATTACAAGAGAAATATATACGGCGGACGTTGCTATAAAAGACAAATACATAATACTGGTTGGAGATTGCTCAAAGCTGATAGGTGAAAAAACCCAGGTTATTGATGTAAGAGGAAAATATATATCACCTGGTTTTATTGACTCCCATATGCATTTTGAAAGCAGTATGCTGACCATATCAGAATTCTCAAGACTATCAATACCTTCCGGCACTACAACTCTGGTAGCAGATCCTCATGAAATAGGAAATGCACTGGGAACAATAGGAATGAAGGCTATGGCAGATGAAGCTTCTCAAATGCCCAACCATGTATATTTGGTTGTGCCTGCCTTAACTCCTGACTGTCCAGAGCTGGAAACAGCAGGCTATGATGTGGACTCCAGACATATGGAGGAGCTTTTAAACTACAAAAACATAATAGGAATCGGAGAGCTGCAAGGCTTCAGTAATGCAAAGAATGTCTACAAGCATACACCAGAGGTTATAGATGACTTGGTTGCATCAACCACCTATGCAGTTCAAAACAACAAGGTTGTGGATGGCAATGCTCCAGAGCTTTTCGGAAATGAATTGGCGGCGCACATAATCTGCACAGGAGGAAAATGCTCCTGTCATGAAACTACAACCAAGGAAGAGTGTATAGAAAAGCTTAGACAGGGTGTTTATGTATTTATGAGAGAGGGCTCGACCCAAAAGAACATGGGAGAATGCATAAGAGCTGTGACAGAGGAAGGACTGGACTCAAGAAGACTTATACTGGCTACTGATGATATGCTTTCAGAAGACCTTGTAAAGCTGGGTCATATGAATGAAATAGTAAAAAGAACAATAGCACAGGGGGTAGATCCAGTTCAGGCTATTCAGATGGTTACAATAAATCCGGCGGAATACTTCGGGCTAAAGGATGTAGGAGTACTTACACCAGGCAAGCTTGCAGACATTGCCATTATGGATGATCTGCATGAGATGTCGGTTGCAGCGGTGTTTATTGAAGGAAAACTAGCTGCCAATGGCGGAGAACTGCTAGTAGATATACCAAAATATGTATACCCCGAAGCAACTAAAAACTCAGTCAAATGTGAACAGATAACTGCTGAACAGCTTGAGATTCATTCAGACAAAAACCTTGTAACAGGCAGATGTATAGGACTTATACCAGATCAAAACCTGTCAGATGCCATTGAGGAAGAACTGAGAGTAAGCAGAGGCATAGTTGAATGTGATGTGCAAAAGGACATAGCCTATATTATATGTGTTGAACGATATGGCAGAAATGGCAACATAGGCAAAGCCTTTGTAAAGAACTTCGGCTTAAAGGATGGAGCTTTTGCTGAGAGTATAGCACATGATACACATAACATAGTTGCTGCCGGAACAAATCTAAAGGACATAGCTATAGCTGTCAATAGAGTAATACAAATGAAGGGCGGCATCGCAATAGCAAAGAATGGCAGGATACTAGATGAGCTTTCACTGCCGGTAGGCGGACTAATAACAGACCAGCTAAATGGAGTAGAGTTAAATAACAGAATGGAAGAGCTGCATAAAATAACTAGAGACGAATTAGGCTGTAAGGTTCACGCTCCCTTTATGCATTTATCCTTCCTGGCTTTATCTACAAGTCCAAAATGGAAAATAACAGACAAGGGGCTTGTGGATGTGAACAACTATAAGATACTTTCTCCTATAGTTGAATAAAGGCTATACTTAATATTATTTTATATTTAAGGAACTAGCAAAAAAGTATATGGAGGTGAAAAAGGAAGCGTACGCAGCAAATTTCAAATCATATCAAATTGTAAGGAGGAAATAGCGTGAAGTCAAATACTCAAACTAATACTGGTATGTTGGAGAAACTATTCAAGCTAAATGAGAACAAAACCACTGTAAGGACGGAAATACTGGCAGGTATAACTACCTTTATGACAATGGCATACATCATAATTGTTAATCCGCAATTTCTGAGTGTGACTGGAATGCCCTTTAATGAGGTTCTTGCAGCAACATGTATTGCAGCAGGCTTAACAACAATATTAATGGCTTTCCTTGCTAACTATCCTTTTGCTTTAGCTCCTGGCATGGGATTAAATGCATTCTTTGCATTTACAGTTGCAGCTAAATATGGATGGAAATTAGCCTTAACTGCTGTTTTTGTAGAAGGTATAATATTCATAATAATGTCCTTCTTTAAGGTCAGAGAAGCAATAATAGATGCAATACCGCTCAATATGAAATACGCAGTTAGTGCTGGTATAGGTTTGTTTATAGCCTTCATAGGTTTTAGTCCAAGTGGTGCCGGTATAGTTGTACAAGGTCAGGGAACACCTCTAGCCCTTGGAGATATGACTAGCCCAACCGTTATCGTAGCCCTTATAGGACTTATAGTTACAGGCGTTTTACTTTACAAAAAAGTAAAAGGTGCTTTATTTATAGGTATCCTTATTAGTACAATAGTGGGTTACTTCTTTGGAATCACCAAGCTTCCTGAAAGAATAGTAGACTTTAACCCATCAGTAGCTACCATAGCATTAGCACCCTTCCAGGTGGGATGGGAAAAGATACTTACAGTTGATTTCGTTATAGTAATATTCACATTCCTCTTTGTCGATATATTTGACACTGTAGGAACACTAATAGGTGTTTCCTCAAAGGCAAATATGCTTGACAAGGATGGCAGGCTTCCTAGAGCCAGTCAAGCTCTTTTGACAGACGCAATAGGTACAACAGGTGGTGCTTTACTTGGAACAAGTACAGTTACTACATATGTAGAAAGTGCTTCCGGTGTAGCAGAAGGCGGAAGAACAGGACTTACTGCCTTGGTTACAGGTGTACTTTTCCTGCTGGCACTTTTATTCTCACCAATATTTTTAATAATTCCTGGAGCAGCCACAGCACCTGCTTTAATATTAGTTGGTCTTTTTATGATGGAGCCAATACTAAAGCTGAATTTGAAGGATTACACAGAATCAATACCAGCATTCTTGACAATAATCCTTATGCCATTAACTTATAGTATAGCTGATGGTATAGTATTCGGTTTACTTTCATATACAATATTGAAGGTTTTAACAGGAAGAATGAAGGATGTTTCATGGGTAATGTTTGTTCTTTCACTAATTTTCCTGGCTAAATTCTATCTTGAACCGCTAATAGCACTGTTTAAATAATAATAAAAGCTGTCGCTTAACCTATAATTCCGGTTAAGCGACAGTAATTGTATTCAAATCAAAGTATTTTTATCAAAGAATATTTTGATGTGAATACAATAAAATGTATACACAATAAGGCAGATTTACTCATCAAATAAAACAAAAAGGGGGGAGCAACATGGCAACTATACTTATAAAAAATGGAACTATAGTTACCATGAATCCTGAGAGGCAGATCTATAAAGGAAATGTCTTGATAAAGGATGACTGCATCGAAGATTTATCGCCTGATATGGGGGATATCCAGGCTGATAAGGTAATTGATGCAGAGGGTATGGCAGTTATACCGGGACTGATCCAAACCCACATACACCTTACGCAGACACTGCTAAGAGGACAAGCAGACGATCTGGAGCTTTTAGACTGGCTGAAAAAAAGAGTATGGCCATTAGAAGGCTCACATACAGCAGAATCAAACTATTACTCCGCCAAGCTTGGAATAGCAGAGCTTATCAAGGGTGGTACAACATCACTTATAGACATGGAAACAGTACATCATACCGATGAAGCCATAAATGCCATATACGAATCAGGCATCAGGGCTATTACAGGAAAGTGTATGATGGATTATAGCAGTGATGTACCCAAGGGACTTATGGAAAATACAGATGATTCAATAAAAGAAAGCATAAGACTCCTTAATAAATGGCACATGAAGGATGGCGGAAGAATAAGATACGCTTTTACACCAAGATTTGTTGTATCCTGCACTGAGGAATTGCTAATTAGGGTAAGGGATCTTGCGAAAGAGTATGATGTAATGGTACATACTCACGCATCAGAGAATCGTGGTGAAATAGAATTTGTAGAGCTGGACAGAGGAATGAGAAATATAAAATACCTTCAAAACATAGGTTTAACAGGACCTAATTTGATACTTGCCCACTGTATCTGGCTGGACGATGAAGAAATGCAGATACTTGCAGACTCAGGCACTAAAATATCTCACTGTCCGAACTCAAATCTAAAGCTTGCATCAGGAATCGCCAAGATACCCGAGCTTTTAGCATTAGGAGCTAATGTTTCGATAGGTGCAGACGGAGCGCCCTGCAACAATAACCTTGATATGTTCAAGGAAATGCGTTCAGCAGCTATGATACAAAAAGCAAGACTCCTAAGTCCAACAGTGATGCCTGCTGAAAAGGTATTTGAGCTTGCAACCCTTGGGGGAGCAAAGGCAATGGGCTTGGAAGACCAGACAGGAAGCTTGGAAAAAGGTAAAAAAGCTGATATAGCAATAGTTCAGCTTGACAATATATATTCAACACCAGTTAATGAGGTGGATATTATGTCTCAATTAGTTTATGCTGTTGGGGCACAGGACGTAGTTACTACCATTGTAAACGGCAAAATATTGATGGAAAATCGTAAGCTTACAACCCTTGACGAAAGAGATATAAAAGATAATTGCAATAAGCTTATTAAAACCCAAATAATCAGAAGCGGTATAAGCAAAAACTAGCAGTATATGAATATATACAATATGAATATAGACAATATGCATATAAACAGACCAGCCGAAAGGCTGGTTTTCCAAAAAAAGGGGGATAAAAATGAATATCAGAGTTTTTTCACCCGCAGTGTTAGATGAAGCACTTAATTGTTTGCAGCAGCCGGAGGGACAAGTACTAGCGGGAGGAACAGACCTAATAATAGAGCTGAGAAAAGAAAAAAGAAAGCCTCAATATATAGTCGATATCAGCAATATAAAAGAGCTGAAATCAATAGAGCTTGGCGAGGAAAAGATCAGGCTGGGTGCAATGGTAACCTTTGCAGACATAATCAATAATGAATATATAAAAAACAGTATCCCTTCACTTTGGGAAGCCGCATATAACATGGGAGCATGTCAAATACAAAACAAAGCAACAATAGGCGGAAATATCTGCAACGCAGCACCTGCGGCTGACAGCATACCTGTATTTTTATCCCTTGCTGCACAGTGTGAAATAAAAAGTGCATCAGGAAGCAGATTAGTACCTGTAAGCGAAGTGGTACTGGGAAGCGGAAAAAATTGTTTAAAGGCTGATGAGCTGTTGACCGCAGTTATATTTGATATACCCAGAACAAACGAAGTCTTTGCTTTTTCAAAGCTTGGCAAAAGAAATGCATTGGCTATTTCTACAATATCCTGTGCTGTAAGAATTTACTGTATAGATGGCATTATAAAGGAAGCAGACATATGCACAGGAAGCTTAGGCAGCAAGGCAGAAAGAGAATACAATATACAAAGCTATATGCTTAACAAAAAAATGGGCACACTAGATATTAATGAGGCCGCTGATATTTTATCTGCGGAGGTTGAGGAAAGACTTAAAGCAAGATCCTCAATAACATACAAAAAAGCAGCGGTTAAAGGAGTAATCAAAGAAGCCCTGCAAAAATGCATTAATAGATATCATGAAGTCCAATGCAAAGGATGTGAATCCAATGAATGAACAAATACGCTTTAATCTAAATGGTAAAGATATGGAGATACAAGCAGATCCAAGTATGAGGCTCATAGATCTTCTAAGAGATGAGCTAAGGCTTACAGGTACAAAGGAAGGCTGCGGAGAAGGCGAATGTGGTGCTTGTACAGTAATAATAGATGGAATAACAGCCAACTCCTGTTTGGTATTAATATCACAAATAAGAGATAAGAAAGTTACTACAATAGAAGCTTTAGAGCAGGAAGCCTTGAAAAAAGGCGATGAACTGCATCCCATTCAGCAGGCATTTATTGATGCCGGTGCAGTCCAGTGCGGCTTCTGCACCCCAGGCATGGTTTTATCAGCTAAAGCATTACTAGATCATAACTCAAGTCCTGATGAAAATGAAATAAAAAGATCAATTTCAGGCAATCTATGCAGATGCACAGGCTACAAGAAAATAGAAAAAGCAATACAAATAGCATCGGACTATATGAAAAAGGACGGTGTTGAATAATGAAGCCAAGTATTACTATAGGAAAAAGCGAGTTAAGAATAGATGCCAAAGATAAGGTTACAGGCAAAGCAGTATATCCGTCGGATATCTACTTAGATAATATGGTATATGGTTATACCATCAGATCTACTATGCCCCATGCTGAAATAAAGGTCGATAAGATCGAAGCGTTAGCTTATCCAGGGGTTATAGCTGTTTTTACCGCTGAGGATGTAACCGGTGAAAATCATCATGGAGTACTATTCAAGGATCATGAGGTGTTTTGCAGCAAAAAGGTAAGAAGAGTAGGCGAACCCATAGCCTTTGTAGTGGCAGATACCATGGACACTGCCAGAAAAGCCGCAAAGCTGGTTAAGGTCGCATATAACGAGCTTCCTGCTGTATTAGACCCCAGAGAAGCTATGAAGGAAAATTCTCCCAAGGTTCATGGCGACAGCAATATAATATATCATTACAAGCTGAGAACAGGAGACATTGAGGAAGCCTTTCAAAAATGTGAGGTAGTAGTTGAAAACACATACGAATCCTCAATGGTTGATCACGCATTCCTTCAGCCGGAAGCAGGAGTAGCATATATAGAAGAGGACGGAACAGTAACAATAGTAACTGCAACACAATACCCTCACTACGACAGAGAAGAAGTAGCAGAAGCATTAGGCTTACCCCACAATAAGATAAAAATACTTACCTCTGCTGTAGGCGGTGCTTTTGGCGGCAGAGAGGACATCACCGTACAGATACATCTTGCCCTTGCGGCACTTAAGCTGGGAAGACCAGTAAAAACCACATACACCAGAGAAGAATCCTTCCAAGCACATTCCAAAAGACATCCATTATACATGAAATACAAAACAGGAGCACTAAAGGACGGCACACTATACGCAATGGAAGCAGAAATAATAGGAGACTCCGGCGCACATGCATCATGGGCTATAAATGTTCTGCGCAAAGCAGGAGTACACGCAGCAGGACCATACTGCATACCAAATATTAAAATTGACAGCTATGCTGTTTACACCAATAATCCCTTTACAGGAGCAATGAGAGGCTTTGGAGCAGCACAAGTGCCAATGGCACACGAACAGCAGATTGATGAAATAGCACGCAGGCTGAATATAAATCCTATAGAAATCAGGCTTAAAAATTGCTTCAAGGTAGGATCCCTGACAGCCACAGGGCAGACCTTGGAGGAATCTGTGCCGCTGACTGATACAATAATAAAGGCTGCAAAAGAAATAGGTTATGAATTTAGCTATGACTCTAATGAGGAGGTGCAGCCATGAAAAAAAGAGGAAAAGGAATAGGCTCGATTTTTTATGGAACCGGCTACGGCAACGGTTTTCCAGATGTATCCAATGCCTGTGCAGAGCTTAAAGCAGACGGAAAGATATACGTATATGCAGGTGCAACAGAGGTAGGACAGGGAGCCAAAACAGCACTAAGCCAGATAGCCGCAGAAGCAGCAGGTGTCAAGCTTGACAAGGTTGTTTTAGTACATGAGGACACAAGCAAGACTCCAGACTCAGGAACAGCAGCCGCAAGCAGACAAACCTACAATACTGGTAACGGAATAAGAATAGCCTGTGAACAGCTAAAGCAGGAAATATTAAGCATAGCAAAAGAAGCTTTAGGCACAAATACCACTATGGGAATAAAAATCAATAATGATATGCTTGAAGTAAAAGGCTTGCCAGATAAGAAAATATCATTACAGGAGCTTTATATAGAAGCCGAGAAAATGGGCAAGACACTAAGGGTTGATAAAGCCTTTGTAGCCCATACCATGAAAATGGATGATGAAACAGGACAGGGAGCTCCATACTGGCCATACACCTTCGCTACATACTGTGTAGAGGTAGAAGTAGACACAGACACAGGTAAGGTTGACGTATTAAAGGCTGTATGTGCTCAGGACGTAGGAAGAGCAGTAAACCCAATGCTTGTAGAGGGACAAATGGAAGGTGGCTTTGCAATGGGCATGAGCTGGGCATTATACGAGGACTTAGGACTATCAAACGGAAAAATAAAAAATGACAACTTTTCAAAATATATCATACCAACTTCCCTAGATATGCCGGAAATAAAAAATATAATAGTCGAAGACCCGGAATCTACAGCACCCTTTGGCGCAAAGGGCATAGGCGAGCCGGTTATGATTCCTGCAATGCCAGCCATACTAAACGCCATATACGACGCGGTAGGCATAAGAATAACAAAGCTTCCAGCAAGCCAGCAGGAAATTGTAAGACTTATTCAGGAAAAGGAAAATCAACAATAACTAAACTTCACAAAGTTAATAGGGGGATGATATTGTGAGAGACACTATTATGGCTATGATAGATGTAGCCACAGGAAGAGCCAAATCACAGCTAGTCTTTAAAAACATAAAGCTTATTAATGTATTTACAGGTGAAATATATAAAACTGACGTTGCAGTACATGATGGATATATTGCCGGAATAGGTGAATATGAAGGTGCTGTAGAACTTGACATGGAAGGAAAATATATGTGTCCCGGCTTTATAGACGGGCATGTGCATATAGAATCCGCTCTTGTAACCCCTGGTGAATTTGCAAAAGCAGTAGTTGCCAGAGGTACAACAGCAGTAATAGCAGACCCGCACGAAATAGCTAACGTTAAAGGAATAGCAGGTATCAAATATATGATCGAGGGTGCAGAAAACATACCCCTTGATGTACACATTATGCTACCCTCCTGCGTACCCGCAACACCCTTTGAAAATGCAGGCAGCGTATTAAAAGCAGAGGATTTGCTTGAGCTCATAAACCATCCCAAGGTATTGGGACTTGGCGAGCTTATGGATTTCCCAAACATAATAGGCTGTGAAAAATCAATCATAAACAAAATAGTCATGGCAAAAAATGTAAATAAATACATGGACGGTCATGCACCGGGAATAAGCGGCAAGGATTTAAGCGGCTACGTACTGCCGGGCGTAAGAACAGAGCATGAATGCTCAACAGCAGAAGAAGCAATCGAAAGATTAAGACTTGGAATGCACATAATGTTCAGAGAAGGCTCAGCAGCAAGAAACCTTGTTGACCTTATACCAGCCCTCAATGACAGCACCATCAGCAGATGCCTGTTATGCACAGACGACAGACATCCAGAGGACATACTTAAGGAGGGACACATAGATAATAATATAAGAGTAGCAATCAAAAATGGTATTGACCCAGTAAAAGCGATCCAGATGGCTACCATAAATGCTGCAAGATGCTACAATCTTCAAAATATCGGGGGCATAGCACCAGGATACAAAGCAAACCTTGTAATACTTAATGATTTAGAAAACGTTGATGTATATCAGGTATACAAAAAAGGCAGACTTGTTGCACAAGAAGGCAAAGCAATGTTTGAAATAAGAAGCATTAATGATTCTAAAA
Source organism: uncultured Clostridia bacterium (assembly GCA_937930535.1). Lineage (GTDB taxonomy): Bacteria > Bacillota > Clostridia > Lutisporales > Lutisporaceae > CALGKJ01. The sequence continues at coordinate 970 of CALGKJ010000146.1, read as the reverse complement.
TGCGAAACTCAGTAAATATCAAGCCATTAGAAGAAAAATGCTTTGAATTTAAAACCGTAAGTGAACAAATGAGAGTTATGGGACTTATACCCCATTCGCTGGTAACAAAGGACTTAAAGCTCAATGTAATCAAAAAGGACGGAAAATTCTACACTGAAAACGAAGAGCAGCTATTAAAAATTGCAGTAGTAGAAAGACACCACGCAACAGGCAATATAGGACTGGGACTGGTAAAAGGAATGGGACTTAAAAATGGCTCTATAGCATCCTCAGTAGCCCACGATTCCCACAACATAGTAGTCATAGGCGACAATGACGAGGACATGAGAAAAGCAGTACAGCACCTGCAAGAAATAGGCGGAGGAATTTCCATAGTATCCGACGGCGAAGTAAAAGACTCATTCGCACTCCCAATAGGAGGACTTATGAGTGACCGCTCACTGGAAGAAGTACAGGACAGCCTGGAAAGAATGCTTAAGGTAGCCTATGATATGGGAGTATCCAGAGACTATGACCCATTTATGACTTTGGCGTTTTTGGCACTGCCGGTTATACCAGAACTAAAGGTAACTGACCTAGGGTTATTTGACGTAGTAAATTTTAAATTTGTAGAACAGAAATAATAATGATTTGGGTAAGGATTTTGTCCTTGCCCTTTTTATTTCTTAACATTATTTTTTATTGCAATTATTGTAAGCTCTTTATCTTTTATTTTAGATAAACCATTAAAGATAGAATCAAATCTAAAAAGGGCATACCTAAATAATAATATTGATATTAACGGTGATGGAAAAATAACAAAAATAGAACTCAGAGCGAAAAACGGTACTGTAAATTTAAGCGGATATGGTATTGAAGACATTAGCAGTGTAAAATATTTGACTAGTATTACAACACTCAATATTTCCCATAACAGAGTTGCGGATATTACAGAAATAGGGCTGTTAAACAAGTTAGAGGTGCTTATTAT
>CALGKJ010000145.1 GCA_937930535.1 uncultured Clostridia bacterium | reverse complement strand
ACAGATGAATCTTTAAGAAAAAGAACATCTACCAAGATTGTGAATCCTACAACATCAGGAAACATTAATGATTATAAACTTTGGGCATTGAGTATAAGTGGCGTAGGGGAGGTAAAAGTATTTCCCTTATGGAATGGCAATGGTACTGTAAAAATAGTTCTAGTAGATGCTAATAAAAGGACAGTTTCAAATGAAGTTATAAATAGTGTTTTACTTCATCTTGAAGCTGTCAGACCCATTGGTGCTACAGTTACAGTTGAGTCAGCGGCAGAACTTCAAATTGATATTAGCGTTTCGATATCAAAAGAAGATGGCTATACAGACCAAGCAGTACGAGAAAATATTATATTATCTATTAAAAAGTATCTAAGCTCAATCGCATTTGTACAAGCTTCAATAAGCTATGCGAGGATAGGTAACGCTATATTAGATTCCGAAGGTGTTTCGGATTACGCTGATTTAACTGTCAATAATGGGATTTCAAATATTCCATTATCATATACAGCAGAAAGTTGTCAAACTCCAAGTTTGGGGATGGTGACTATTACATGAGCAATAATGTAGACTTGAAGGTTATGATCCCAGAAACATTATCACAACTAAAAGAATTTATTGAGATATTCAATATTCAAGGTAATGAGCTTGCAAGCTTATATACCTCAATAGAAGATGTTCTAAATCAATGCTTTATAAATACCGCAACGTGGGGAGTGCAGCTATGGGAAAGAATGTTAAGCATTAAAGTTGATGAAAGTAAAGATTTAATATATAGAAAGCAAGCTATAAATTCCAAAATAAGAGGATTCGGAACTATAAATATTCCACTGTTAGAAACAGTTGTTGAAAGTTTTGATAATGGAAAAGTTGAAATTATTGAGCATAATGAGGATTATAGCTTTGAGATTAAATTTATAGATACTAAAGGAGTGTCAGCAAATTTTAATTATTTAAGTGCTGCAATTAATGAAATTAAACCAGCTCATTTAGCTGTAATTTATACATTTACATATAATACTCATCAATCCTTGAATAATTTCACTCATGGGCAGTTAGCTGCATATAATCACCTTAAAATGAGGGAAGGAGAGATTGGTTGATGGACATGACTCAACACTATAATTTAAAAAAACCTAGTCCAGTAGATAATTATGATATTCAAGACCACAATACAAACATGGAAGTCATTGATAATGCTTTAAAAGTAAATGCTGATGCAGTATCTGCTCATGTGGCAGAGACAATCTCATCAGGAACGCATGGGCTTGATGAAACTATAGCAAAATGTAAAAATGGCACAGGCGTATATACAACTAGAGGTACTGCACACATAGTTACAGATCCATTTTGTACTGCTAACAGTTTTCCTATTGTACAAATAACAGGTGCAGAGCTGCCTCGGGGGAAATGGCAAGCAGAGAGCCAAGATGGTCAATTTATCATAACCAGCACAAAAGAGGAGATTTCAGATATACCTTTCAACTATTTTTTAATTAAGGCGGTGGGATAATGTGGGGGATTGTCCGAGGCGGACGAAATGAAGGTGATTATAATATTGGTGACACCATACATTATGCAAAATTAGGATATACAAAAGTGCCTGTTTTTAGCTCAACATTTGCAAACTATGAGCGTCTTTATGATTTCAGTAAATCTTATTATATAACTTTCTCTAATGGCGTATTAAGCAGATACTTAGTGTCTGATAATTCTATAATAAATTCATTTTCTATATCAACACCTTCTGGCTATAATGCACCTGCATGTCAACGTCCTAGAAATAATGGAGGTATTGATTTTATTAATAATGATGATATATTTGTATTTTTTAGACATTCATCCGATGTTCATAGATTCTATATTAAAAGATTTACCTCGCAGGGTTCATTAATTTCAGAAGGTTCTATTGTTGCTAGTTATGCAGTTTATTCAATACCTTCCGTATCGAATAATGGTGCTGTATTAGGGATAATAACATCAGGAGCTGGAACAAGTCAAAGATTGCGCACATATAATTCAGAATCGTATGCTGTATTTGCTACGACTGACGTGGCAAATTCTACAAACTCTAGTATAGGCATGATGAAATTGAACAGCACAGGAACAAATATGATTATTCATAACATGTCTCATCAATATTTATACAGTATACCTGCCAACACAGGGAACGCAGTATTTGTTTCTAGTGTTGGGGTAAATGAAGTGGCAACAATAGGAGGTCACTGCAATGATGATTTTATTATAACAACCTCCTATTTGCAATCGGGTAGCATCATAAGGATTAATGATTCATCTCAGGTGTGGAAAATAATAAGTTTGCAAGGAAGTTTTATAACAAGTGGAAAAATATACAAAAATACTGCGGGCATAATAACTTCCCTTGATATAAATACAGGAGGGGTATTGTACACGTTAGGAACATTAGATGTTAACTTCTCAGAAGACTACCTGATAAAGTATATTGATTACTATGAATCAGACATTGTTGTAGGTTCAAAATTATTTAAGTTTAAATTGACAATACAGGAGTGATGTGTAATGAATGATAAAATTTATTTAAGGCTATATTATATAGATGAAAATACAGCGGAAGTGGTTTCACAAAATCATAAACCATTCCATGGAGTGTATGGTATAGGCAAAACTGAATCAGAATTATTAGAGCATGAGCTGTTAGTAGACAGCATCCCAAAACCGATAAATATAAAAGAAAAACAAGCAAAGCTTATGTATGATAAAAAAAATAATAAATTATATTATGATTATGTAGATATTGCACCTACCATAGAACAGCAAGTAGCAATAGATTTAATGCAACAAAATGCGGCGATAATATTTGCGCTAGTTAAATCTGGATTGATGTAAGGAGGGAATTTACATGGATTGGTTTAAAACGGTAAAAGGCTACTTTGATAGTAAGCTTTATAATCTGGAACAGGTTAAGGTATTCGTACAAAGGGAGAAAATTACCGAGGAACAGTATACGGATATTACTGGGCAAGAGTATACAGCATAAGGAAATAGTATTATTAAATGTTAAAATAAATCATTCTCCATCTGTTAACAAACAATATAAATTAATATAGTAATTGTAAAACATGTATGATAAAATAAATTGACCCAAAAATGTTAATTAGAGGAGGAATATCTATGAATAATCAACAAACAAATGAAAAGTTTTATAATACTAGATGGTTTTTATGGATATTAATAGTATTTGCACCGTACATAGGGCTGATACTACTAATAAAAAATAAACCATATAGTAAGAAAAAGAATACGATTCTAATTTCGTATTGTTGTATCATAACACTAATTTTAGCTTTATCTAGCTATAGTGAAAATAAAAATATAGATACAACATCTACTCAAGCTACAAATATAGAAGCAAGTACAGTTGGAAGTAACGATAGTGTTGAAGAACAAAAAAAGAAGGAAGAGGAACAAAAGAAAAAGGAAGAAGAAAATAAACTTGCAGAACAACTAACTTTTACCGGAACTATGAATTTAACTTCTATTGAAGGTAAAGTAGTGGTTATTATAGATACAAATGTACCTGATGGTGGACTATTTGAGGTTACTATAGTAAATAGTAAGCTTGATTCCATGAGTGACTTTGTAACGGCACAAAGCGGAAAAGTGTATAAGGAATTTGCAATTCCAAAGAATTGGGGTGTAGGGTATATTTCTAGTCTTGCTATGTTTAGATTCAACTTGTCTGACCATCCGCAGCCAGAGAATATAAAAGCAATGTATGGTCAAAATGGTGAAAAGATGTTAGGCAAACAAGCCGTTGAACATAATGCAGGTGGCAAGAATGGTAATATTGAAGTGAAAACTATAGCATATCCTAATGAGGATGCAATAAAAGAAGAACAGGCGAAGCTATTTAGCAAGACTCTGAAAGAAATAGTTAAGGCTAGTGAGGGAGTAATATTGTCAATTAATCCAAGAGGTAATGACTGGAGTATGGTAGATGTTGTATTAAGTGATAGCTGGTATTACTCTATGGATCATGAAAAGGAAAGATTTGCAGAGCAAGTTCAGCAACTTATTGAAACATCAGTCAAGAATTGTGGAATTATAAGCCAAAATTCATATGTGTCGGTTTATTATTATGATAACTATAATAAGCGATTAGCAGAACCTAAAATTTTAGGTGGATACAAGATATTAAAATAAAGTATATAATTAAAAAGTTTTCTAAGATACTCTAGAAAACTTTTTAATTATATAAAGAGTAATAAAGTTGCATAATATAAAAATATAAGATTTAAAAAAGTTTCTCACGATATTTGTCATAAATCAATAAAAATAAGCAATAACCAGTATTTATAGAATTTGAGCAAAAAAAATTTTTTTCTTATAATTTAGGTGTAGTCAGGGAAGGTCAAAGCATATTTATAAACTAATTTGATGAATATGCAAAAACGATTAGGACAAATATCGTGAGAATTTTGGACATTTTTCGCGCGAAGCTACAAATTGTATAGGAGTTGAAACCTAAAAAACAGAATATTATAATATAGCTAAGGTCAAAGAAAGTCAAAGTCAGAAAGAGTGATAAAATGTCTAAAATAAGTGAAATAATAGAAAACCATATAATAGCTTTAATTAAGGAGAGTCAGGGCACCATTGATATTCAAAGAAATGAATTAGCTATTAAGTTTGACTGTGCTCCTTCACAGATCAACTATGTTTTGACTACTAGGTTTACCTCAAACCGAGGATATATTATTGAATCACGAAGAGGCGGCGGCGGTTACATAAGAATTATGAGGATAGATGTTGATGAAAACGATTATTTGAGGCACCTGCTTTCGGAGGAAATAGGCAATTCCATAAGCAAAGAGGCAGCTCAGCAGCTGGTAGAGGTACTTTGCAAAAGGGGATTTATGGATAAAAGGATAAAAAATATTATAAATACTGTAGTTGATGATACTACCTTGTCGTTAGCAGAAAAGCCTTTGAGGGATAAGCTCAGAGCAGAAATATTAAAATCAGTAATAGTTGCTGCATTGATATAGATTAGCAACTCTTAACGTAAAGTATTTTGAGTTTTAGAGTTGCTAATCTATATAGCATCAAAAGAAAGCAGATAATAGCTAATAAGGAGGGGTTTAAATGAACTGTGAAGAATGTGGCAAAAAACCAGCCACAGTACACATTACAAAAATTGAAAATAGCAAGAAAACTGATATGCACCTATGTGAGCAATGCGCTAAGAATAAGAACGGATTTAGCATAAATACAAGTTTTTCCATTAATGATCTTTTAACAGGGCTTCTAAACTCTGGAAGCGTACTGCCCATAAAGGTGGATTTTGTTCAGGACACTGCTTGCAGTATATGCGGACTTTCATACAATAGGTTTAGAGAAACTGGAAGATTTGGATGCGGCAATTGCTATAAAACCTTTGGTGAAAAGCTGAACCCGCTTTTTAAAAAGGTGCACGGAAATACAAACCATACAGGTAAAATACCCAATAAGGCGGGTGGCAGAATAAAAATAGTAAGGGAAATAGAGCGGTTAAAGCAGGAACTGGCACTTGCCATCAAAAATGAAGAGTATGAAAATGCGGCACAGCTTAGAGATAAAATAAGAGAGCTTTCTAATACAGGAAAGGGGGATGCTTGATGAATTCTTGGATTCTTGGAGGAGGACCACAAAATGACATAATACTAAGCAGCAGAATCAGACTTGCACGCAATCTATCTGATGTACCTTTTCCTTTAGCAGTAGATATTAATAATGCGCAAAAAATAATTGATACCATACGCAACAATAGCTTGCAAAATGATTATTTTGAAAACTATAGATTTTATAATATGAAGGAAGTAAGCCAGCATGAAAAACAGGCTATGGTAGAAAGACATCTTATAAGTCTGAATCTGGTGTCTCAGGGACAAATCGGTGCTGCTTTAATAAAAAATGATGAAGTGGTAAGCATTATGATAAATGAGGAGGATCATATAAGGATACAGGCTATAATGCCGGGTTTTCAAATTAAAAACGCTTGGGAAATAGCTAATGAGGTTGATGATAAAATAGAAGGCAGTGCCGAGTATGCCTTTGACGAAAAATGGGGTTATCTGACCTGCTGTCCGACAAATGTCGGAACGGGCTTGAGAGCATCTGTAATGGTACACCTGCCGGCACTTAATATAACTGGTAATATAAATAAAATACTGCATGCAGTTACTCAGATAGGTATGACTATAAGAGGGCTGTATGGTGAGGGCACTGAATTTTTAGGAAATATATTTCAAGTATCCAACCAAATTACCCTAGGTCGCTCAGAGGAAGAATTAATAGATAATCTTAATGCTGTAACCATGCAGATAATAGATAAAGAGAGAGAAGCCAGAAACATGCTTTTAAATAATAGTAAAATCCAATTAGAGGATAAAATATGGCGTGCTTTGGGAATAATGAAAAATGCAAGAATGATGAAATCTCAGGAATGTATGAAGCTGCTTTCGGATATAAGACTTGGCATTGATATGCACATCATAGATAGTATGCCAATAGCTTTGCTAAATGAGATAATGATTGAAACTCAGCCGGCAAGCCTGCAAAAATATGCTGGAAGTGAGCTGGGACAGCTTGAAAGAGATGTGCTTAGAGCAGAAATAATACGAAAGAAGGTTAACAAAATATAAATTGCAGTAGGAGGGAGAGACTTTATGGGACCATTTGATAAATTTACTGAAAAAGCACAGAAGGTAATGATTTATGCTCAGGAAGAGGCCATAAGGCTTAAACATAATTATATCGGAACTGAACATATACTGCTTGGACTGTTGAGAGAGGGAGAAAGTGTAGCTTATCAGGTGCTTCAAGCAAAAGGTATTACCTTTGAAACAGTACAAAAAAAGGTTGAAGAGATTATAGGCAAGGGAAAGGATACTATTGTACAGATTAATGGATATACTCCAAGAACTAAAACAGTTATAGAGCTTAGTGCTCATGAAGCTAGAAATTTAGGTCACGGATATATAGGAACAGAGCATTTACTGCTTGCGCTGATTAGAGAGGGAGAAGGCATCGCTGCACAACTGTTAAGCACTATGGGCTTTAACCTTGAAAATACGGTAAAGGAAATAATGAATCATCTAAATGATGAAAGACCTCAAGCAAGGCAGAAAAATGCAACCGTCGGAAATCCAAATACAAAGACTCTTAACCAGTATGGGAGAGATTTGACAGACATGGCTAGAGATGGCAAGCTTGATCCCATAATCGGAAGGGAAAAGGAAATAGAGAGAGTTATACAGATACTCAGCAGAAGAACAAAAAACAATCCAGTGCTTATTGGTGATCCTGGCGTTGGTAAGACTGCTATAGCAGAGGGGTTGGCACAGAAAATAGTTGAAGGAAATATACCAGAAATACTAAGAGATAAAAGAATAGTAACCTTGGATCTTTCGGCAATGGTGGCAGGATCAAAATATAGGGGCGAATTTGAAGAAAGATTAAAAAATGTAATGAATGAGATACGAGAAGCAAAAAATATTATACTTTTTATTGATGAAATGCACACTATAATTGGAGCTGGGGCAGCCGAAGGAGCTATAGATGCTTCAAATATCTTAAAGCCGGCTCTTGCAAGGGGAGAAGTGCAGGCTATCGGCGCAACTACACTGGATGAATATAAAAAGCATGTAGAAAAAGATTCTGCCCTTGAAAGAAGATTCCAGCCCGTTCAAGTGGGAGCTCCCACAAAAGAAGAATCCATACAAATCCTTGAGGGACTTAGGGATAAATATGAGGCTCATCATAAGGTAAAAATTACTGATGAGGCATTAAAAGCAGCAGTTGAGCTGTCAGACAGATATATAACTGATAGATTTCTGCCAGATAAGGCAATAGACCTGATAGATGAAGCGGCATCAAGAGTAAGAATAAAAATATTTACTACACCACCTGATTTAAAGAAGCTTGAAGAGAAGCTTGCATCACTGGAAGCAGAAAAGGCGGAGGCAATAAGCTCACAAGACTATGAACGAGCTGCTACTATACGTGACAAGGTTCAGGATATTAAAAAGCAGCTAGAGGATGAAAAGAGAAATTGGAATGACAAGGCAAAGTCCAAAATTAACGTAGTCGGAGAAGAAGAAATTGCCGCTATAGTATCAAGCTGGACTGGAATACCTGTGACCAAGCTTGCTGAGGAGGAATCTAAAAGACTGCTTAACCTTGAAAGTATTCTGCATGGCAGAGTGATAGGACAGGAGGAAGCGGTACGTGCAGTGGCAAAGGCTATAAAAAGAGCAAGAGTTGGTTTAAAGGACCCAAAAAGACCAGTAGGCTCATTTATATTCCTAGGACCGACTGGAGTAGGAAAAACCGAGCTTTCAAGAGCTTTAGCAGAATCAATATTTGGAGATGAAAACTCAATAATAAGAATAGATATGTCAGAATATATGGAAAAGCATACAGTATCACGATTGATCGGTTCACCTCCGGGATATGTTGGCTACGAAGAAGGCGGTCAGCTAACTGATAAAGTGAGAAGAAAGCCCTATTCGGTAATTTTGTTTGATGAAATAGAGAAGGCGCATCCAGATGTGTTTAATATATTGCTGCAGATATTAGAGGACGGAAGATTGACAGATGGTAAAGGCAGACTTGTGGACTTTAAAAATACAGTGGTAATTATGACATCCAATGCAGGAGCTACTGCCATAAAGAAACAAAAAGTGCTTGGCTTTACAGCATCTGCAAATGAGAAGCAGGATGCTTACGAAAGCATGAAGGAAAATGTAATGGAAGAGCTGAAGAGAATTTTCAGACCAGAATTTTTAAATAGACTGGATGAAATTATTGTATTCCACGAGCTTAGTGAAGAGCATCTAAAAAGTATTGTAGAGCTGATGCTAAAATCTCTTACAGGAAGAATAAAAGAGCTTGACATACATGTAGACATTACCGATGAAGCTAAGGCACTGCTTGTTAAAAAAGGATATGATCCTGTATATGGTGCAAGACCACTAAGACGCGCGATACAAAAAATGGTAGAGGACCAGCTTTCAGAAGAAATGCTTAAAGGAGATATTAAGCCGGGAAGTAACGTAATAATTGATACAGAGGATGACAAATTAATATTCAGAGTAAAATAGCACAAAATAGTGTTACATTTCTTATGAAAGTATAAGCAGGCTGACCAAAATGGGATAGCCTGCTTATATTTTTAAAAAAATTTTTTAAGTTGTAATAAATATAGTATAATAGTAGTATATAGAAAAATATTACAAGGGACGATAAATATAAATAAGCTTGGAAATTATATTTTATTGAAGTTGGATGTTTAAATATTGACATTATGACAAAAAATAGTAATATATAAAAATTATATAAATGGGCTTTCATAGAAAAAGGGGTGCTTTAATGGCTAGGCCAAAAACTAAGTTTATATGTAATGAGTGTGGTAATGAATCACCAAAATGGTTCGGCAAATGTCCTGAGTGCGGTCAATGGAACACACTGGTAGAGGAAATAGAAGCAAAATCATCTAAACCCATACCAGGTAATATATCAGAGCTTTCAAAGCCTGTTACTCTTCAAAATATTAATATTTCTGTAGAGACCAGATTAAGTACAGGACTTTTGGAGCTGGATAGAGTGCTTGGCGGCGGTGTAGTTCCTGGTTCACTTGTGCTGGTTGGGGGAGATCCTGGAATTGGAAAGTCCACCTTACTGCTGCAGCTATCTGATAATATAGGAAAAGCAGGGCTTAAGGTTTTGTATATATCTGGAGAGGAATCAATATCCCAGATAAAGATAAGATCCTCCAGAATGGGTGTAACCTCTGAGAATATTTATTTGGTATCCGAAAACAGTATGGGAAATATTAAAAATCACGTATCAAACATAGCCCCCGATGTACTCATAGTGGATTCAATACAAACTGTATATAGTCCAGATATTACTTCTGCACCAGGCAGTGTAAGTCAGGTCAGGGAAGCCACTCTTGCACTTATGAGCATTGCAAAGCCTAAAAACATTGCAGCCTTCATAGTAGGGCATGTTACCAAGCAGGGAGCTATCGCAGGACCTAGAGTATTGGAGCATATGGTAGATACAGTTTTGTACTTTGAGGGCGAATCTCATATGGCATATAGGGTACTGAGGGGAGTAAAAAACAGGTTTGGGTCAACTAATGAAATTGGTATATTTGAAATGGGAGATATTGGTTTAACAGAAGTAAAAAATCCATCACAGGCTTTACTATCTGGAAGGATGAAGGGAGTATCCGGCTCCTGTGTAATAGCAACTTTAGAAGGTACCAGAGCAATGCTTGTTGAGGTTCAAGCGCTCCTAAGCCATAGCAGCTTTGGGGTACCAAGAAGAAATGCAACTGGCGTTGATTATAATAGAGTAGCCATGCTTATGGCAGTATTGGAAAAGAGAGTAGGCATGCAGCTTGGGAATTCGGACTCATATGTTAATGTAGTAGGAGGAATTAAGCTTAGTGAACCTGCGTCAGATCTTGGAGTTATGGCATCTATAGCCTCAAGCTTCAGGAACAGTGAAATAGACGAAAGCATGGTAATAATAGGTGAGGTTGGATTAGCAGGTGAGGTAAGAGCGGTAAATTTTATTGAAAAAAGGATAAATGAGGCTCACAAGCTAGGTTTTAAAGCTTGCATAGTGCCCTACAATAACCTGAATAGAATGGATGGAAAGTATGATATAAAAATATATGGTGTTAGGGATGTAAATGAAATGCTTGATATTGCTTTAGGAGGTAAGTAAATGCGAAACGAGGGCTTAAGAGACGATGTGCTGCTTAATTGTTTGAAAATGCTGGCACCAGGAACACCAATAAGAGAGGGTTTGGAAAATGTATTGAAAGCAAAAACAGGTGGTCTTATAATAATAGGCGATAGCGCTGAGGTTATGTCACTGGTTGATGGCGGCTTTTCAATAAATAGTGATTTTTCTCCTGCTTACTTGTATGAGCTGGCGAAGATGGACGGTGCCCTAATACTCAGCAGAGATGCAAAAAAGATTTTATATGCAAATACACAGTTGATACCTGATCCGTCAATCCCCTCATCTGAAACAGGAATAAGACACAGGACAGCAGAGCGTGTTTCAAGGCAGACAGGAGAGCTTGTAATATCCATTTCACAGAGAAGAAATATTATTACTATATATAAAGGGTATATGAAGTATATACTTAAAGACATTAGCATTATACTTTCAAAAGCTAATCAGGCACTGCAAACCTTAACAAAGTATAAATCCGTGCTTGATAAGACACTTGTTAATTTAGGTGCGGTTGAATATGAGGACATGGCAACTGTGCAGGATGTAGCATTAGCAATACAGAAGACAGAGATTGTAGTACGCATTATTAACGAGGTGGAAAGGTATATATATGAGCTGGGAAGCGAAGGAAGATTAGTTAGTATGCAGCTAGAGGAACTGGTATCAGGTATAAAGGAAGAAGAACAGCTTTTAGTTCGTGACTATCTCCCCAAAGAAGAAGAGAGAAATTACAAGGACGTAATAAGAAGTCTCAGAAACCTTTCCTCTGATGAGCTTTTGGAGCTGTCTTCCATAGCAAGGATATTGGGACTTGGGGCCAACATCAATACGTTGGATTTACCTATTTCCAGCAGAGGCTACAGACTGCTTAATAAAATTCCGAGACTGCCGCTCAGTATAATAGAAAATCTGATAGAGAATTTTGAAAAGTTTCAGAGGATATTATCAGCCTCAATAGACGAGCTGGACGATGTAGAAGGCATTGGTGAAGTAAGAGCACGAATGATAAAGGACAGCTTGAAACGCATTTATGAACAGATACAGACGGAAAGACACTTGTAGCCGTAAACCTAGCATTTATTAGGGGGTGTATTGTGAATAAAAAGAATTTGATGCTGTTAGTTCTAATTTGCTTAACATTATTGGTAATAGGATGCAGCACTAAAACCAAGCTTAATAATACCAGCACAAATATGGAATCTGACCAAGTGAGAAAATATGCTGATCCTATGGCACAAAGCATACTTGAAGCAATGAATGAAAAAAATTACGAAAAATTCTCCAAGGATTTTGCAGTGGTAATGAAGGAAAGTCTTGATAGTAAGTCCTTCGATTTACTATCAAAGGATTTTGATAAGAGGATCGGTGTATTTCAAGCATTAAGCTTCTCAAGTATAGAAAAGCAACAAAAGTATACAATAGTAGTATATAATGCCAAATATACTAATGAGCCTAAAGGAGTTATAGTCAGAGTAGTTTTTGAGCAAGATAACAATTCTAATCTTGTATCAGGCTTATACTTTGATTCCCCAAATTTAAGAGAAAAATAAAAAATATCCATGCTTTCACACATGTAAACGAAAGCATGGATATTTTTTATAGGGTTGTCCAAAATGAAAAATCTAAATAACGTGTCCGCAGACACATTATTTAGATTTTTTAGAACATATTGTATATTCCTAAGGTTTTAATTTTTTCATATTCTTTTATTAGAACATCATACATGCTGATATCTAATACATTACACAATGCTGCCATATAAAAGAGATTATTACCTAATTCCTTTTCAATGACGTCTCTACAGTTTTCGCATAGATTGCCTTTTAAATGAGTATCCATAAAGTTTTTCAACTCCTGTAAGGATACTTCTTCGCTAAAGGGCTGCTTCTTAGAGTTAACTTCAATACACCCACAGGAAGTAACTGCCTTTACCACAGCTCGGCTAACGCGCGTCTGAGACTCCTGATGCTTGGTTAAAACATCAAGAATACTTTTATGTCTTATTAAAAGTTCACCAACGCTATCCTGAAAGTGATCGTAAAGCAAATCTTTCATTATGTATCACTCCTAAACAAATGTAAACATAAGATGTACTATGGTTAAAAATACAAGGGTTTAATGTTATTGAACCAATATTTAGTTATAAGCTTGTTCTATATGCATATAGTTTGTTTAAAGTATAAATGGCATTAGTATTTGTCAGATAAGCTTATTAACGCCACTTACTATTAATAGAAAGCATGCATTTATATTACTCGGAAGTAGCTTATAAAGTACGCCTTCTTCATAGATTAAACTATAGAGAAACAACTTCAAAATTAAAACTTTCCAGTTGTTTCGCACAAAGAGATTAGCAACTCTTAACGAAAAGTATTTTGAGTTTTAGAGTTGGTTATCTATAATATGGAATAGCAAAATCTATATAACTTAATTATAAGTATACTTAGGAACAATGTCAATTTATAATTGGGCTGACAAGCTTAGGTGTACATGCTAAAATTTTTACATATTATGTAATAATATTCCATATGGAATTTATGGTGGTATAAAGGAGGTATTTTATGTTTAAGATTGGTGATAAAATTGTTTATCCGATGCATGGAGCAGGTATAATTGAATCAATTGAAGAAAAAGAGATACTTGGTGTTAAAAATAAATACTATATTATGAAAATATCCCTTGATGATATGAGAGTAATGATACCTATTAATAATATAGAGTCATTAGGAATAAGAAAGATTATTGAGGATGATGAAGAACATAAAATTACAGAAATATTTAAAAAGAGTGTATTTGATATGGAGAAGAATTGGAGTAAAAGATATCGCCAAAATGAGATTGCTATGCGAAATGGAGATGTTTTTGAGATAGCGGAAATTGTTAGAAACCTTATGGCAGCAGATAGAGCAAAAAAACTTTCAGCGGGAGAAAAGAAAATATTGATAAATGCCAGACAATTACTTGTAAGTGAGCTTATGCTTGTATGGAATGTAGACAGAGAACAGGCAGAAGTAAAGTTGGATAAGATTGCAGATATTAATTCTTAAAATATTAGTATTTTGACTTGTTTATACAACTCATATATAATTTTACAACTTATGGACTATATAAATTTTAGCAAATATCTTATATAATGATAAACAAGCTTTTATAGATAATCAACTCTAAAACTCAAAATACTTTTCGTTAAGAGTTGCTAATCTCTTTGTGAGAAACAACTGGAATAATTTAAGTTTTAAGCTAAAAACCCTATAGTACTTAAAATATTGTTCTTTTTGATAACGAACTTTTATTATATAAAAATTAAAAAATAAAGTTTGTTATCTTTTAGTGTTTTTTTAATTATTTTAATTTGCTATAATAAAGTATACCCAATAATTGCTTAAAAATTGTTAAAATGGATATACTTAGAAAAGGAGGTGGGTTTATTGTTAAGAAAAATATTACGATGGCTGTTTACTATTATAGGTGTTGCAGTAGGTTCTGAGATTACATACCTTTTAATAAAACATTTAAAAGTAGACGTTATTATTGGGTATGAAGTAATCGGATTTAATCGGGTTATGTTAATTATGTGTGGGGGGCTTATTGGTGGAATTATTTTATATTTAATATCACCATTGGTTATTAACTTGGGCAGACAGTCTACAAGAAAAGTGGAAAAAGCTTTGCAAGGAACTCCAGCAAGTGAAATAGTGATTGGTATAGTTGGCTTGCTTACAGGTTTAATAATTGCTTATTTAATAAGCAGCGGACCTTTAAAGCTTATACCTTTTGCGTGGCTTGGCACTATATTATCAGTACTTGTATACGGCTTATTAGGTTACTTGGGTGTCAGCATTGCTTCTAAGAAGAGAGAAGATTTATTTAGTTTGTTTTTTAATATGGTTAAAAATCAATCAAAGAAAGACAAAGAGAAAACCATGCGAAATGAAAGCAAGGCATCCCCGAAAATACTAGATACAAGTGTTATAATTGACGGTCGTATAGCAGATATTTGTAAGACTGGATTTGTGGAGGGGGTTCTAATAATTCCATCCTTTGTGCTTGAGGAATTAAGACATATTGCGGATTCATCAGATTCCCTAAAGAGAAATAGAGGCAGAAGAGGTCTTGATATACTAAATAGGATACAAAATGAACTGCTTATGCCTGTAGAAATAGTAGAAAAAGAGTTTGAGGAGCTTTCTGAGGTTGATACAAAGCTGCTTAAACTGGCTCAGGTTATGGGAGGAAGTGTAATTACCAATGATTATAATCTGAACAAGGTTGCAGAGTTTCAAAGGGTGCCTGTACTTAATATAAATGAGCTGGCAAACGCAGTAAAACCAGTAGTACTGCCGGGCGAAGAGATGATAGTACAGGTAATAAAGGATGGAAAAGAATCGGGGCAAGGTGTCGCATACCTAGACGATGGAACTATGATAGTTGTTGACAATGGTAAAAAGTTTATAGGTGAGACTATCGGGGTTATAGTTACAAGCGTTCTGCAAACTGCGGCAGGAAGAATGATATTTGTAAAACCAAAATCCGCAGTGGATAACAAGGTTTCGTAATTCAGGATTAATCTAAGGGTCTTATTTATTTTTAATGTAAAGTGGAGTTTGAAAAATGAATACTGCAATAGTATTAGCCGCCGGAAAAGGAAGCAGAATGAATACCGGCATAAACAAACAGTATATAAATATACTTGGCAAACCGATTATTGCACACACATTAGATGTGTTCAATAAATGTGATGAAATACAAAACATAATTCTGGTAGCAGCTGAGGATGAAAAGGATTTATGTGCAAATATAATTGCTGAATACAAATATAATAAGGTTAGGGCTGTTGTTGCAGGCGGCAGGGAAAGACAGGAATCTGTGTATAACGGATTGACTCAATTAGATTCCAACTGTAAAATTGTCCTTATACATGATGGAGCCAGACCTTTGGTAAAAAGCAGCACCATAAGTGTAGGAGTAGAAGCCTGTAAAAAGCATGGAGCTGTATCTGTGGGAGTTCCATCCAAAGATACTATTAAGATAGTAACAGAACAGCAAATAGTCAACTATACGCCCAATAGAAAAAATATTTGGATAACTCAAACTCCGCAGATATTTAAAGCAGAGATAATCAAAAGAGCTCACAAAACAGCTCGGGAAAATGCTGTTAATGCAACTGATGATGCTTTGCTTGTGGAATATATGGGTTACAATGTAAAGATGATAGAAGCAGATTATGAAAATATCAAGATAACAACACCAGAAGATTTAATTATTGCAGAAATAATACTTTCAAAAAGACAAAAAGCTGTTGATTTATAGACAGTTTTTTTGTCTTTTTTTCAACATATTTTGTATAAAAAGCATATTGAAATTGGAGAAAGTATAGAAGACTGTAAATAATATTTATATTTTTGCTATGCAAAATCAATATTGGAACTTATAATAATATATAGAATTTAATACAGATTAATAGCAGGAGGTTATTATATGGCTATCGAATGGAAAGAAGACTTGGCTATTGGAGTAGCACAAGTTGACGATCAGCATAAAGAGCTATTCAAGAGGGTATCAGATTTATTTGATGCTTGTACAGCCGGAAAAGGTAAAGAGGAAATAGTGAAGGTTGTAAAATACCTTGAGGATTATGTTGTAGTGCATTTCAGTGAGGAGGAGGAACTGCAAAGGCAATATTCCTACCCCGAGTATAATAATCACAAGCAGCAGCATGACAAATTTGTCAGCGATTTTTTTGCTTTAAAAGCAAAGCTTCAATACGAGGGTCCCACTGCTACAATAATAATACAACTAAATCATACGTTAGTTAATTGGCTGATAAATCATATCAGAAAATCCGACAAGGCCTTGGGGATATATCTTAAACAAAAAGGAATAGTGTAAGCCTCAAATAACAATCTCAATATACAAACATAAAAACCGCATATGTATATATTTCAGTAGTTCTTTATATGCTCACGATAGTGAGCATTAATTATTATATCGAAACGGAGTCATATTGAAGATTCTAATAAGCTTATGACATTGAATGTCGAACTAAATGATAAAAGCACAAAAAAATACAGCATTTCCCGGGAAATTTCATAAGCTGTCGATTTATAATACAAATAAACAAATTAGAGGAGAAACAGATTGAGTGTAGAAATTATCATTAATGTATTTAAAGAAATATTGGATTTTTTTAAAAAAAGGAATACAATATAAAAGATAAATGTTCTCTATATATCAACACTGGCTTTATGTTATTTTTATCTGTTCAACATGAAAATATCAGAAGTATACTATATAATTTGCAAAGTGATTTATATTTGATAGAAAGCAAACGAAAGTATTTGAGTAATGTAAAAACATTATCACTTTCTATATAGAATGGAGGTTTAGATATGTTTAGAATAGGTAACGGTTATGATGTGCATAGACTAGTAGCAGGAAGAAAGTTGATTATGGGCGGTGTGGAAATACCCTTTGATATGGGGCTTTTAGGACATTCTGATGCAGATGTATTAATACATTCTATAATGGATGCACTGTTGGGAGCCTGCGGAGAAAGGGATATCGGACATTTTTTCCCTGATAATGATAACACATATAAAAATATTTCCAGCATACTGCTGCTTCAAAAAGTCTGTAAAATCATTACTGCGAAGGGTTATAAAATTGGCAATATAGACTGCGTAGTTGCAGCCCAGCTGCCTAAACTGGCACCATATATAGATGAAATGAAAAATAATATTGCTAGTGCCCTTGAAATCGAAACTGATCAGATAAATATAAAAGCAACTACAACAGAAGGCATGGGATTTGTAGGCAAGGGAAAGGGGATAGAGGCATATTCTGTCTGCCTTGTAGATAGGCTTAATATGGAACTTTAACAGGGGGTTATTAATTTGATACAAGTAAAGAATTTGCAAAAAAAGTTTAAGCAAATAGAGGCAGTTAAGAAAATATCCTTTGAGGTTAAAGAAGGAGAAATATTCGGACTGCTTGGAGAAAATGGGGCAGGGAAAACAACAACCTTAAGAATGCTGGCAACTATGCTTCAACCCACCGGCGGAACAGCTATGGTAAATGGCTTTGATATAGTCACTCAGCCGGAAAAAGTAAGAAAAGAAATTGGAATACTTTTTGGTGGAGAAATGGGATTATATGATAGATTAACCGCTAGGGAGAATATAGCATATTTTGCTGAACTGGATGATATGAAAAAGGAAGATATATCAAAAAGGATAGATCATCTAGTTAATATATTGGATATGAAAGAATATGTAGACAGAAGAGTAGGAAAGTTTTCTAAGGGTATGAAGCAGAAGGTTGCAATAGCAAGATCCATTGTACATGATCCCAAGGTCATGCTTTTTGATGAACCTACATCTGGCTTGGATGTTACCTCCGCCAGAGTAGTACACGAATTTATCAGAAGCTGTAAGGAGCAAGGTAAAACAATTATTTTTTCCAGTCACTCAATGCATGAGGTGGAAAAGCTCTGCAGCAGAATAGGTATAATTCATAAAGGTGCAATAGTTGATGTAGGTACAATTGATCAGTTTAAGCAAAAGTATGCTAATGATGATCTTGAGGAAGTATTTATGAAATTGGTAGGTGATAAGCATGAGCTTTAAGCATGTATTAATCGTGTTAAAAAAAGAGCTTAAGGACATTTTCAGAGATAGAAAGACTATATTTGCGAGTTTAATCATGCCGATGATTATGTTCCCTATATTGTTTGGCTTTATGGGTCAAGGAGTAAAGCAGTTAATGGAAGAAGGTAAAAATGCTATTCCTATTGCCATTAACAGCACTAGTACCAACTCTTTGGTAGAATACATAAAAAATTCACCGGAGTTTATTATAATTGAGGACATACAGGATTACTTACAGGCAATTAATGATAACAAAATCAAGGCAGTAGTGCATATATCTGAAGATTTCGATCAGAAGATAAAAAGCAATGAGCTTGCACCTATAACCTTGGAGTATGATGATACAAGTCAACATTCCTTAAACGCTGTTTCAACTATCCGGGCAGTAATAACAAGATTTTCGGATAAGGTTGT
The DNA here is from genome assembly GCA_937930535.1 of uncultured Clostridia bacterium. Taxonomy (GTDB): domain Bacteria; phylum Bacillota; class Clostridia; order Lutisporales; family Lutisporaceae; genus CALGKJ01. Next base: position 11,455 of record CALGKJ010000145.1, on the reverse strand, counting down.
TATAGATAGACTCTCAGCTTTAAACCTAAACGAAAGTATTCTGCAAGTAATAGACATAAAGGAGAAAAGTGCTGCACCTGATAAGGGGGGAGCGGGCTTTATGATGTTTTCCATGATGCTGCCGCTATTTTTAACAATGTGGAGTGCCATAAGCGGTATGCCCGCAGCAATAGATTTGGGAGCAGGTGAAAAAGAAAGAGGAACCCTTGAACCACTGCTTACCACACAACCCAAGAGGCTGTCAATTCTGATGGGTAAATTCTTTGCAGTAACAGTAGCAGCTATTATGGGAACATTAGCATCTCTGGCAGGACTTTTTATATCAACAAAGCTGAATCCTGAAATGCTTGGAACCTTTACAGGAATAGGCGTGGCTTCAATACTAATTATTGCAGTCATATGTATAAGTCTTTCCTTGATATTCAGCGCACTACAACTTGTTATATCAGTATATGCCAGATCCTTTAAGGAAGCATCAACATATTTATCACCGCTATTAGTAATAATAATGGTACCATCTTATTTGACAATGTTCATAGATGCCAAAGCTATACCGGCAGCGTTTTTCAATATTCCGCTGCTTAACTCAGTAAGCCTCATAAAGGAGGTAACTGTAGGTATATTTAACGTTCAGCATATTATAGTAGTTTTGGGCTGGTCAGTAATATACATAGCATTATCAATGATATTTGCATTAGCTATGTTTAAAAAGGAAGCTGTTGTATTTAGGGTATAGACTTTTATGTAAAAATATTATGGTACAAAGGTGAGATTAGATGATAGGCTTTTTAATGAAGCGGAAAAGAAAAAGAAGCTCTAATATGTATACACTAATGTCGATTATTTTAATAATTGCAGCATTTTATGTTATAAAGCTTGCATCTCCTAATAGAGATGTAACATATCCAGAGGTTTTGTATTATAATAACATAAAATATAAATATGTTGACACAATCAGTGATTTTCCGTTAAAGTTTATTAAAAGAAGAAATATGACTTATGAGGGGCATGATCTGCTGATACGCAGCAGCAGTAAAAAGCAGAATCCGCCTAAAGAAGTATATATTTTTTTAGGAAGTAGAAAATATAGGGAATATAAATTGGTTATCTAAAATAAATTATTATGTTTCAGGTAGGTGCAGATATGAGATTATTTAATACAATGACTAAAAAGAAGGAAGAGTTTCAACCATTGGTTGCGGGAGAGGTTACGATGTATTCTTGCGGACCTACGGTATACAACTATTTCCACATAGGCAATTCCAGACCCTTCATAATATTTGATACTCTCAGAAGATATCTTGAGTATAGCGGCTATAAGGTTACCTTTGTTCAGAATTTTACTGATGTTGACGATAAAATAATAAGAAAAGCCAAGGAAGAGGGAATCAGTGAGAAGGAGCTTTCTGAAAGATATATAGCTGAGTATTTTAAAGATGTGGAAGGCTTAAGTGTTAGAAAAGCAGATTATCACCCCAAGGTAACAGAACATATACAAGAGATAATTGATATTATCAAGAGATTGGAGAATAATGGATTAACATATAACGTAGATGGCGATGTTTATTATGATACATCAAAATTTGAGGGATATGGAAAGCTGTCAAAGCAAAATCTTGAGGAGCTGGAAGCAGGAGCAAGGGTCGATGTTAACGATGTAAAGAAAAACCCTACAGACTTTGCATTATGGAAAAAGCAGAAGCCCGGAGAACCGGCATGGGAAAGTCCATGGGGATTGGGCAGACCAGGCTGGCACATAGAATGCTCTGCCATGTCCATGAAGTATCTTGGAGAAACTATAGATATACATTCAGGCGGTCAGGATTTGATTTTTCCTCATCACGAAAACGAAATAGCGCAAAGTGAAGGTGCAACAGGCAAACCCTTTGCAAGGTACTGGCTGCATAACGGCTTTCTAAACGTAAACAATGAAAAAATGTCCAAGTCCCTAGGTAACTTCTTTACTGTCAGGGACATTGCCGCCAAGTACGATCTTGAAATAGTAAGAATGTTTATGCTGTCAGCTCATTACAGAAATCCTATAAACTTCAGCAGTGAGCTTCTTGATCAAACCAAGAGTGGGCTTGAAAGATTATATAACGCAAAAAACAACCTGCTTCATCTATTAGATAATGTTGAGGATAAGCAGCTGTCGCAAGAGGAAATAGAATTCCAGAAAAAGCTAAACAGCTATAAAGCTAAGTTTATAGAGGCTATGGATGATGACCTTAATACTGCTGATGCAATAGCAGCAATATTTGATATGATAAGGGACATTAACAGCAATATAAAGGGAGAATCCTCAAAAGAAATAACAAGCTATGCATATAACCTTCTGATGGAGCTTAGCGGCATTTTGGGACTTCTTCAGAAAAAAGAAGATAATCTGGATGAAGAGGTAGAAAAGCTTATTGAGGAGAGACAAAAAGCAAGGAAAGAAAAAAATTGGGCTATGTCAGATAAAATAAGAGACGATTTAAAAGCAATGGGAATAGTACTGGAAGATACTCCGCAAGGGGTAAAATGGAAAAAAGTATAACTATAACTTATAAAACGGGCGTATAAGTGAGCTTTACACTAATGCGCCCTATTGATTAAAGTAAAGGGGTAAAAAATGTCAGATATATATATTATTATTTTGCTTATAGTTGGAGCACTGAATTTTATACTTCTTTTAGTTTTATTATATAATAACTCTAACAATAAGTTCATCCGTGTGGATACAAGGCTTGAAGCCTTTGAGAAGGGTCAGGATAAGCTTGAAAAATCCATAAAGGAAGAAATTGGATGCTTTAGGCAAGAAATGAGCCACACGTCACGAAATCAATTTGAACTGGTAGCAAGCCAGCTTTCCTCCCTTACCAGATCAAATGAAGATAAGCTGGATAAGATGAGGGAAGTGCTTGAAGAAAAGATAAGATATCTTCAAGAAGATAATAATAAAAAGCTTGAGCAGATGCGGGCAACGGTTGATGAAAAACTGCATGCTACATTGGAGCAGCGGCTGGGAGAATCCTTTAAGCTTGTAAGCGACAGATTGGAAGCCGTGCATAAAGGGCTGGGTGAAATGCAGAGCCTTGCGGCTGGTGTAGGTGACTTAAAAAGAGTGCTTACTAACGTAAAGTCAAGAGGAACCTGGGGCGAAATCCAGCTTGAAAGCATTTTGGAGCAGATACTGACATCCGAACAATATGGGAAGAATGTCTGCACTAAGAAAAACAGTACAGAAAGAGTAGAGTTTGCTCTAAAGCTCCCGGGACGAAATGAAAACTTAGATGCAGTATGGCTTCCAATTGACTCAAAATTCCCTCAGGAGGATTATCAAAGACTTATAGATGCACAGGAACGAGCTGATTTACCTATGGTTGAGGAAGCGGCAAAGGCTCTTGAAGCAAGAGTAAAGGCATGTGCAAAGGATATAAGGGACAAATATATTGATCCGCCTGACACAACAGACTTTGCAGTAATGTTTCTGCCCACGGAAGGTTTATATGCAGAGGTACTAAGAAGACATGGGCTTTGTGAAATCCTTCAAACGGAATACCGTGTTGTGGTATCAGGGCCAATGACCCTTATTGCACTTCTTAATAGTCTGCAAATGGGCTTTAGAACCCTAGCCATAGAAAAACGCTCCAGTGAAGTATGGACATTGCTTGGTGCAGTAAAAACTGAGTTTAATAAGTTTGGAATAATACTGGACAAGACACAAAAAAAGCTACAGGAAGCTACAAATACAATAGAAACAGCAGCAAAAAAGACAAGAACAATCCAAAGAAAGCTTAAAAATGTGCAGGAGCTTTCTGTAGGAGAGGCATCAGAAATATTGGATGACCCCTCCAGCATGCAGAATGAGCTGGATATGAACGAATCAGATTTAGATTGATATATAGAGAAACAACTTCATAATTGAATATTTTTAGTTGTTTCTCCCAAAGAGCTTAGAGACTTTTAGTAGAAAAATATATAGTAAATGGTAGGATTTATATGGACAATAATGATGTAAAGAATCTTTTTGAACAATTTACAAAACCAATACAACAAAATATAGAGCAATATGGTGACGTAAAGCAGTCAGATATCAGAATGTATAATCCCTTGGTGCTGGCGTATGTCGGAGACGCAGTATACGAGATGTTTGTGAGAACACTATTAGTGTCATCAGGAGTCATGCAGGTAGCAAAGCTTCATAAACGAGCTATCAACTATGTTAAGGCTAAATCCCAGGCTGAAATATTAACGGCATTAGAGGAAATGTTGTATCCTGATGAGCTGGATATAGTCCGAAGAGGACGGAATACAAAGTCTGCTACTGTGCCCAAGAATGCGGATATAGGGGACTACAGATATGCAACAGGCTTGGAGGCACTGATCGGTTATTTGTATTTGACCGGCAGTATAGACCGCTTAATAGACATATTTGATAGAATTATTGAGATTAGGAAGTAAAAGTTGATTTATGTTTGGACAAGATAATTAGGATGGTGAAAAAAATTGAAGGTTACACTTATACAGCATACACCAGATCCAGAGAAGCTCATAGCTTCTGCGGCAAAGCTGTGTTATTCTCCCGTTGGCGCAGAAAGAATAATGGAGGGGCTTGAAGAAGAAAATACAAACAGGTTCCTGCAAATGCTTATGGATTTGGGTCATGAAAGCCCTATAGAGCATGTTAGCTTTACCTTTGCGGCAGAAGGCGTAAGCAGAGTACTAACCCACCAGTTGGTAAGGCATAGGATAGGATGTTCCTATTCACAGCAATCACAGCGATACGTAAAATTAGAACAATTTGAGTATATTATCCCTCCGGCAATTGAAAGTGTACCAGAGGCAAAAGCAAAATTCATAAAAGCTATGCAGGATGATCAAAAAGCTTATAATGAAATTACCGAAATTTTATTTAACAAACACATTGAAAGACTTCTATCAGAAGGAAAAAGCGAAAAGCGGGCAAGGCAAGGAGCTGAAAAATGTTCTATAGAAGATGCCAGATATGTATTTCCCAATGCATGTGAAACTAAAATCATATTTACTATGTCAGCTAGAGCCTTAATGAATTTTTTTAAGCATAGATGCTGTAATAGAGCTCAATGGGAGATAAGGGCATTAGCAGAAGATATGTTGAGACAGTTGAAGAAGGTTGCCCCTACATTATTTAAGAATGCAGGACCGGAATGTTTGCAAAGTGCCTGTCCAGAAGGAAGTATGTCCTGCGGAAACATAATACAAATAAGAGAAAAATATAAAAATGTGTAATAATATCTGAGACTTAAAGCAGAATTACATTTGCTATACTTTTGCTTTGAGTCTTTTTCTTTCCTAGGAAAACTTTAAATTATATTACTATCTGGTATGCTCAATGTCGATTACAAGAAAAATATGATTTTGAAGTTGTTTTTCTATAACTATTTCTTGCTAGGTTAAATTCCTTATGTTATAATTTCCTTGCATTTCTACTATGAATATTCATCAGGAACTTGTATAATACCTTGAAAATATATTCAAGTGGTACAATGAACAATACAAAGTGTCAGTAATTCAGGGGGAATAAGATGGCATTCTTTAAAAAAACTACAATATGGGTGATTGCATATCTATTAATTTTCCAGGTACTTTTAATTCTGTTTGTTCCTACAGCGGTAGTATATGAGGATAGAATAAAGTATGACATAGTAAAAAATAATATCTATAACATTGAAGCGGTAGTAAAGGAAATTAAGGATACTATCAGAGAGAAAAAATTATTACGCTATGCTGTAATTCTTGGAGACTCCGTTGGATATAGTACACCCTGTCCGTCAGAAGCTTCAATAGGGTACTATCTTAATGAAATATCAAAACGAGAAGGAAGCGATATTTATTTCTTCAATCTTTCAATGCCATCTATGATGGGCGGCGATATATATACTATGGTCAAGCTTCTGCATAAGTATGGAATATCTACTGATAATTTAATAATAAACCTTATATATCCAGGATTTATTAAGGGCGAGCCCTATAACTCCTCAATATTCTGGATGAAGGATTTTCTTAAAGATGTGGATTTTCAGGTATTCAAAGAGGTTTACTATGGGTTTTATCCTGTGAGGAACAGTGATTTACAGGAAGCTAAAGCTGCAATTAAGCATAAAATAAACACCAGTGTTCCTATTTTTATGTATAAGGATTATCTGTTTAATAAATCATACCTAGAAGCACTCGACAGAAAAGCAGCACATTTTTTTGGACAGCCACTGACTGAGATTGCTTCTGAACCTATAAGACCGTGGTACGAAAAGGATTTTTTGTATGATTTGATGAAGCATGAAGATAATAGTTATATTTATACAGATAAACCCTTTATAATGACAGATAAAAACCCGCAAATATACTTTTTAAACAAAATTATAGAACTGCAAAAGGGCAAAAACACAGTATTTTTTCTTGCAGCAATGAACGACGAACTGCTTGCTGATGAAGTAAACAAAATCGGATACAAAGAAAATATGCAAAGAATTAATGATTTTTTTGAAGATAAGTCTGTTAAGTTCATAAATTATAATGGCAGGATAGATTATAATCTATTTTCTGACTTTATACACTTAATAGAAGATGGCTATAAATACCTAGCCGAGGATCTGTGGACAAGAATAATACAATACGAAGGAGTTGGAGGAAAATAAATGCTTTTTCATAGTTTGGAATTTTTATTGCTTTTAGCACTCACCTTTGTATTATTCTACAGCTTTCCTAAAATTCGCATGTACTTGCTGTTTGCAGCGAATATTATATTTTATGGTGTATCTGGTGTAAAATACTTAATAGTTTTCATGCTTGTTTCTTATTTTACCTATTTCTGCTCAAATAGACTGAGTGCAAGGCATGGGAAGATATATTTTTATGCAGGTCTCCTTGTTAATGTACTGAACCTTATGTTTTTCAAATACACAGGCTTTATACTGGAAAACATAGATAGATTCTTGGGAATTAGTATGCCATGGCAAAATTCCCTAGTTGCAAAAATAATACTTCCGGTAGGAATCTCCTTTTACACCTTTCAATTGATTGCATATTTAGTTGACGTATGGAGAAAGGATATTGAGCCCTGTAAATCCTTTTTAACATTCTGGGTATTTATTTCCTTCTTTGCTCAATTAATTGCAGGACCAATAATGAGAGGTTCGGACTTTATCCCTCAGGTGGTGCGGATTGGGTATACCAAGCTTAGTGAATCTCGTATAAAGTTTGGCATATACTATATTTCCAGAGGCTTTATAAAAAAGATAATATTCGCAGATACACTTGCACCAATAGTTGCACAATTTTACAGCAATGCAGCCGGTATGGGGACAATGGATGCATGGTATGCAACATACCTATTTGCATTTCAGATTTTCTTTGATTTCTCTGCCTATAGTGAATTTGCTATGGGAATAGGTCATTTATTTGGCTTCAATATGGACGTTAACTTTAAAACACCCTATGTCAGCAGTAATCCTAAAGAATTTTGGAAAAGGTGGCACATTACATTATCTTCATGGATAAGAGATTATATTTATATACCTATGGGTGGAGGTAAAAAAAGCTTTATTTTAAAGTGCCTGTTTGTACTTATTGCCATGATGATTTCCGGTATGTGGCATGGAGCTAAATGGACCTTCATTATTTGGGGTGCTTATCATGGTATGCTAAGCGTGATGCATAATACCTATATTAAGTATTTTTCTTTTATAAGAGAAAAATTTAAAAATAATGTTTTTTATAAAATAGTCACAACCTTTGTATTTTTTCAGCTTACCAATATCGGGTGGGTATTCTTTAGAGCAAATGGCTTTACAGATGCAATGATTATTATAAGAAAAATGTTTTCTTTTTCCAATATAAGCTATAATGGAATATACGGGGTTTATTTAGTAGTAGTAATGCTATTGTATCTTGTACACCTAGCTGAATACTGGGTTTCAATATATGAGATTCAGGTTAAAACAGTATGGACTACGTTAATACCAGCGTATATGAGGGCGGCTATATATGCCGTCATAGTAATGCTTTTAATAGTATTTACAACCGCTGAAGAAAGCACTTTTATTTATTTTCAATTTTAAGAAATACAGAACTTTAAGATTAATTCAAATTAAATGCACATTTTACACTTTAAGGAAAAAATGTTAAATGATAAAATTAATGCATAAATATGTTTTCCTATAGCTGCGTAATTTATATAACAATATAAATTACGTATGTTTTGCAAATAATAATAAAGAATATAAAACTAAACTAAAGAGGATGATGAAGATGTATAAAAAATCAAAAGATGAACGCGATAACAAAAGAAAGCCATTTGGGAAAAAAACCAGTGAAAAGAAGTTTGGTTCTGCGCCAAAGCCATTTGAAAAGAAATCAGCAAGAGGTAATGAGAAGCCAGCTGCAGTAAAGGAAAGACCAAGAAGATACGAAGAGCAAGAAGAAAAGGACTTTGATGAGAATATTAACCTGATTGAAGGAAGAAATCCAGTACTGGAAGCCTTAAAATCAGGCAGGGAAATTGATAAGCTGTTTGTACAGAAGGGGGCTATGGAAGGCTCCATAAGGCAGATAATTGCTATTGCTAAAGAAAAACATATATTGATTAAAGAAGTTGATAGAAAAAAGCTGGACACCCTATCAACTACACAGGGACATCAAGGGGTAATAGCTTCAGCAGCTTTATATAAATATTATGAAGTGGATGAAATACTTCAAATAGCGGCAGATAAGGGCGAAGACCCATTTATCATAATACTGGACGAGATCACAGATAATAATAATCTTGGATCCATATTGAGAATAGCAGATGCCGCAGGAGTACATGGTATTATTATACCAAAGCGCAGATCTGCGTCCTTAACACCAGTAATCGCTAAAACCTCGGCAGGAGCCATAGAATATGTACCTGTTGCAAAGGTCACAAATTTATCTCATACCATAGATAACCTTAAGAAAAAGGGATTATGGATAGCTGGTGCGGAAATGTCAGGAGAAACCTACTACAAAAAAGACTTAACCGGTCCTATAGCCTTAGTTATAGGAAGTGAAGGTGAAGGTATGGGAAGATTAATAAAGGAACATTGCGACTTTTTAGTTAGTATTCCCATGAGAGGTAGTATTTCTTCTTTGAACGCAGCGGTATCAACAGGTATAATAGTATATGAAGTTAATAAACAAAGGGTGGAAAAGAAAGTAGAAGCAAGCAGACATTAATTGAAAAATCTTTGCAGGCACATAGGATGCTGAGCTGAGGGGATTACTTTTGGACACTATGGCTGATTATTGTGCCTGCAAAGGTATTAATGAGTACAAACCAAACTTGTTTGAGAAGAATTTGAGTCCCGCGGTGCGGAAAATATTAGAAAAATGGCGTCGTGCAAGCGATACCACTTGACTAAAAAAAAACTTGTACGTTATAATAATACTATGGTTTTTTATGTCTTGTAGTTGAGCTACTCCATGTCTTGGACTAGCTGAAGCGGCACAACTATTAAAGACGAGCAGCTGTTTATATAGCATTTCTATACAGGTGCTTTTCTATATAGCTTGGAGGCGATAGATTGGAAGCAAATGCTGAAAAAAGATTAGCAGACAAATATGAAAATATGCTGGATGAAGAGCTAGTATTAAGCGCAAGAGATGGAGATGAAAGTGCCCTTGAGTTCTTAATAAACAAGTACAAAAATTTTGTAAGAGCAAAAGCACGATCTTATTTTTTAATAGGTGCTGATAGAGAAGATATTGTGCAAGAGGGCATGATTGGGCTATATAAAGCTATCAGAGACTTTAGAAATGATAAATTATCCTCATTTAGGGCCTTTGCTGAGCTATGTATTACCAGACAAATTATTACAGCCATAAAGACAGCCACAAGGCAGAAGCATATACCGTTAAATTCCTATGTATCTTTGAATAAGCCTATTTATGATGAAGAATCTGATAGAACCTTATTGGATATATTAACAGCAGCAAAGATAACAGACCCGGAAGAGCTGATTATCAGCAGGGAAGAACTGGTATCTATAGAGGCTAAAATAGGAGAAATACTTAGTGACTTGGAATTGGAAGTTTTAATGTCCTATTTGCAGGGAAAATCCTATCAGGAAATTGCCTGTGACTTGGACAGGCATGTAAAATCTATAGATAACGCACTGCAAAGAGTGAAACGCAAACTGGAAAAATACTTGGAGATTAAAGACATATAGTCAATTAGTAACCGGCTATTATAGCAGAAGCTATGAAATAGCAGAAGCTATGAAATAGCAGGAGCTATGAAATAGCAGGTTACTGGCTGATAAATTTTTAAACTGATAATAAAAAAGAATCTATTGACAAAGTTCGTTAATACCTTTATAATACCATAATAGTATGGGGAAATTCCCGAGTGGCCAAAGGGGGCAGACTGTAAATCTGTTAGCAACGCTTTCGGTGGTTCGAATCCACCTTTCCCCACCATTTAAACCATAAACTATGTACTCAGATTTAATCATGCGGGCATAGTTCAGTGGCAGAATTCCAGCTTCCCAAGCTGGCCGTGCGGGTTCGATTCCCGTTGCCCGCTCCAATTAGCAACCCACGTATCACAGCAATGTGGATGTTTACGAAGTAAACTCCAAAGTTGTTTGTGAAACAAACAACTAGCTCACGTAGCTCAGTAGGCAGAGCACTTCCTTGGTAAGGAAGAGGTTCGGCGGTTCGAGCCCGCTCGTGAGCTCCATTTTAAAACATTATGAGTACGTTGGCAAAATCATTAAAAAAAATATTACGACACGCACGGGTGAGTTTGCTAACTATCAGTTATTAGATTAGAAATCAAAAAAAACTAACAGGCTGTACTCTCGAATTGCTTTCAGAAAGTTTTAGAGAATACAACCTCAAAATACAAACTAAAAGGAGGAAGTAACAGCAATGGCAAAGGCAAAATTTGAAAGAAATAAACCCCACGTAAATATAGGAACAATAGGACACGTTGACCATGGTAAGACAACTTTAACAGCAGCAATAACAACAGTACTATCAAAGTTCGGTGGAGCAGTTGCTACAAAGTACGACGAAATAGATAAAGCACCAGAAGAAAAAGAAAGAGGAATCACAATCAACACAGCACACGTTGAATATGAAACTGCAAACAGACACTATGCACACGTTGACTGCCCAGGTCACGCTGACTATGTAAAAAACATGATCACTGGAGCAGCACAAATGGACGGAGCAATACTTGTTTGTTCAGCAGCAGACGGACCAATGCCTCAAACAAGAGAGCATATCCTTCTATCCAGACAGGTTGGTGTACCATACATAGTTGTTTTCCTAAACAAAGTAGATATGGTAGACGATGCAGAATTAGTAGAATTAGTTGAAATGGAAGTTAGAGAACTTCTTTCAGAATATGAATTCCCAGGAGATGACACACCAATCATACCAGGTTCAGCATTAAGAGCACTTGAGTGCG
>CALGKJ010000144.1 GCA_937930535.1 uncultured Clostridia bacterium | reverse complement strand
GAAAACATCATAGGAATGTTTGTTAATACACTGGCAATGAGAAACTATCCAAATGCACAAAAGACCTTTAGAGAGTTCTTAAAGGAAGTAAAGGAAAATGCATTAGATGCCTATGAGAATCAAGATTATCAGTTTGAAGAGCTGGTGGAAAAGCTGAATGTTCCAAGGGATATGAGCAGAAACCCACTGTTTGATGTGATGTTTACAATGCAAAATGTAGAAATACATGAAACAGCACTAGAAGATTTAAAAATAAACCCATATAAATCAGACAACAAAAGAGCTAAGTTTGATATGACCATGAGAGCAGTAGAAAATAAGGAGAGCATATACATAAATATAGAATATTGCACAAAGCTGTTTAAGGAAAGCACAATAAAGCGTCTGTCTAATCATTTTATTAATATTATAGGAAAAGTAACTGAAGACGCAGACACAGTGCTATCTAAAATAGACATGCTGACGGAAGAAGAAAAGCAGCAAATACTTATAGATTTCAACAACACCGCAGCAGAAAATCCCATGAATAAGACTATACACAAGTTATTTGAAGAACAGGTGGAAAGAACACCTGATAATGTAGCCGTAGTTTATGAAGATAAACAATTAACTTATAAGGAATTAAATGATAAGGCTGATAAACTTGCATTAGTATTGGGGGGTATAGGGGTAGGTCCAGACTGCATTGCAGCAGTGATGGTTGATAGATCTTTGGATATGATCATTGGTATAATCGGTATACTAAAAGCCGGGGGAGCATATCTGCCAATTGACCCAAATTACCCAGAGGATAGAATACAATATATGCTGAAGGATAGTGAGGCTGCAATACTGCTTACACAATCATGGCACTCGGATAAAGTAAGTACCGATATAAACGTGATATTACTGGATGATAGAAGTTTATACGAAGGGGATGGCTATAAATCAGGAACAGCTAGTGAGTCCAAGGGCTCTGAAAGTATAACAAATCTGGTATATGTAATATATACGTCCGGTTCTACGGGAAATCCAAAAGGCGTAATGATAGAGCATAAGAATCTGATAAATCTTGTATTTGGGCTAAAATCCAGAGTATACCACAAATATGAAGAGTTTTTAAATATTTCAATGATATCGCCTTATGTTTTTGATGCATCGGTAAAACAAATATTCCCGGCTCTATTATCGGGACATTCACTATTTATAGTGCCAGAGGAATTAAGATTTAATAGCACTAAGCTATTGAATTACTATAAAGAAAATAATATTGACATAGCTGATGGTACACCCATGCACCTAAATATTATTGCTGAGGCTGGTGCTGAAGATAACGCCAAGATAAATATTAAAGAATTTATAGTAGGCGGTGAACAGCTTTCTATAAAAACTGTAAGAAAAATATATAATAGCTGTAAAAACAAATTTGCGTATATAACAAATGTATACGGTCCAACAGAGTGTTGCGATGTAACCTTAACCTATGAAATGGAACCGCATAATATGGATAATATGCACATAATTCCCATAGGAAAACCCTTGCATAATGCAAAAGTATTTATTTTAGATAAAAATAATAATTTACAGCCTGTAGGAGTAGCAGGAGAACTATGTATATCAGGTGATGGGCTTGCAAGAGGTTATCTAAACAAACCTGAACTGACGTTGGAAAAATTTGTAACTAACCCCTTTGAGCCAGACACTAAGATGTATCGTACAGGAGATCTTGCAAGATGGTTGCCTGATGGCAATATAGAGCTTTTAGGAAGATTAGATTATCAGGTAAAGATAAGGGGTCACAGGATAGAACTTGGAGAGATAGAAAGCCAGCTATTGGAATATGGTGCAGTAAAGGAAGCGGTGGTACTTGTCAGGGAGGATAGAGATAAAAATAAGTATCTGTGTGCATATGTAGTATCAGAAACAGAAATAACAATAGCACAGCTAAAACAGCATCTGGGCAAAGAACTGCCGGATTACATGATACCGTCCTACTTTATTCAACTGGACAAACTGCCTCTTACTTCAAACGGAAAAATAAACAGAAAGGCACTGCCAGAACCTGACGGAAATAGGATAACCAACGTAGAGTATGAAGCACCAAGAAACAGCATCGAAGAAAAGCTGGCAGATATATGGAAAGAAGTATTAAGAATAGATATAGTAGGCATAAATGATAACTTCTTTGAGCTGGGAGGGCACTCCTTAAATGCAACAAGCATGGCTGCAAAAATACATAGAGAGTTAAATGTAGAAGTGCCTTTAAGGGAGTTGTTTGTGGCACCTACAATAAAGGGAATAGCAGAATATATAAAAGCTCATGAAGAAAGCATATATATGCATATACAGTCAATAGGAGAAAAAGAGTACTATGAAGCATCATCTGCACAAAAGCGAATATATACCCTACAGCAATTTGACAAAGAAAACACCAGCTATAATATGCCCGGAGTACTAGAATTGCAGGGCGAGCTTGATGTAGAAAGATTAAAACAATCCTTCAAAAAACTGGTAAATAGACATGAAGCTTTCAGAACCAGCTTTGAGGTATCAGAAGAAGGTATAATTCAAAAGATACACAAGGAAGCAGAGCTGCAAATAGAGCAGTACGAAACAAAAGAAAATAAAGAAGTAGAAACAGTAATTGCAAGCTTCATAAAAGCCTTTGATCTATCCAAAGCACCCCTTTTGAGAGTAGCACTTGTTAAAATATGCCCATATATATATATATTAATGTATGACATGCACCATATTATATCTGACGGAGTATCCAATAGCATATTAGTTAAGGAAATCAGCAGATTGTATGCAGGAGAAGAATTGCCACCGCTTAGGATTCAGTACAAGGATTTTTCAGAATGGCAGAATGAGCTGTTTAGAAGCGGAAGCATAAAAAAACAGGAGGAGTACTGGCTGAATAGATTCAGTGAAGAAATACCAGTATTAAATCTTCCAACAGACTACTCAAGACCAGCAATACAAAGCTTTGAAGGAGACAGAATAGGCTTTGAGCTAGACAGAGAGCTTACAGAGAGTTTAAGAGCAATAGCAAAAGAGACAGGAACAACC
>CALGKJ010000143.1 GCA_937930535.1 uncultured Clostridia bacterium | reverse complement strand
ACAAATGTAAAAAAGAATTATTTTATATTATTTCTGCTATACTATATGCGCCTTGTATGAGCAGATATCATTGATTAATTAAATAATACTGAATATTTTTCCTGTTTAATCAAGAAAGTTATTTTGATCACAATTAGGGTATAATGCTTTTATTTATTGAGATTTTAGTATTTGTGCTATTTTTCCATCATAACCATACTTAATTATACCCTCCATAATATCAGCTTCGCTAAGTACCTTTAAAACCTTCCCAGAAGGATTTAGTACTATTATTTCACACAAACTGGATGGACTAAACTGAGAGGCAGCAAATCTTATATAGGTATCCTCGTGTACGTTCAGCTCTCTTTTTCTTATCACTCTTTTTTTAATCATTTTTATTTTTTTATTATTTCTATTTAATAAATAGTAGTAAGAACAAAATCTCATTTCTTTTACTGTTCCCATATATATGAATACAGATATTAGTAAATAAGCTCCGCTTTTTTCCCCTTCCATTATTCTGATAATATTGTATAGTACAAGCATTATAGAAAAAATTCTTCCTAAATAAACCATTATTTTTGTGGCCTGCTTATAACCCATATAATGCAGCAAAATATTTCTGGCAATTCGTCCTCCATCCATAGGAAGGACAGGAATCAGATTAAATAGAAAAAGTATCTTATTATATTCCATCAACACTTGAAAAAAGCTGCTGAACAGCGAAAGAATAAACGATAACATCACAAGCAGTAAGCTGACCACAGGCCCGGATATGGCAACAAAGGTCTCTAAGAGTCCTCCATATTTTGTAATATCCTCCATCCTCGCAACTCCTCCGAAGGGAAACAGCTCCACCTCTTCTACCCGAAGCTTAAGGATTTTAGCAATATATACGTGTCCTAATTCATGGAGCAATACACTGATAAATATACTTACAGCCTGCATAAGATATCCTGTATAATAGCACAAAAATAAAAAAAGGATAAAAAACAAATTAACTTTTATCCTCACAATATATTCCTCCACTCAAGGTAGTTTATTAAAATAAATGATGTTATCTCTATAATATGTAAGCTTTCTATTAAAATATTAGCTGCGTTACACTTTCTATTCCAGAATCTTATTGTCAATTTTTTCTACCGGATCTATAGGTGTACCGTTTTCATGTACTTCAAAATGAAGATGCGGTCCCGAGGTAAGTCCCGTATCGCCTACCTCTCCTATTATATCTCCCTGTTTTACAAAATCATCCTCTTTTACGTTAATCAAGCTGCAATGAGCGTATATAGTCAAATATTGTCCATTCTCAATTTTTATATATTTTCCGTTTAGGGAATCCTCTCCTGTTTCTATAACTTTACCTGATATTGAGGCTTTAATTGGCATGCCTATTTGTGAATCTATATCTACTCCATTATGCATTTTTTCTGTATTAAATACTGGGTGAATCCTGACTCCAAAGCTTGATGTTATTACTCCTTCCACGGGCATTATAAAACCCTCGTCAGCGTTAAAGCTGTTTATGCCTATGGACTTTTTTGCATTTGGAATAAGGTTTTTAAAATTCGAGAAGGTTTCTATTGCTTTAGATAAATCTACATTCCATTCCATTGTGTTTTTTACACCTGTAGAAATATAATTAGTAAATTTTGTATCGATATTAGCTATCAGCATTAAAAGTGCCACTACCACAAAAGAAATAAAAGTCTGTAATATCAGCTTTTCCAGATAGGTTCTTTCTCCTGTTTTCTTTATACTAAATATATCACTAATTTTCTTATATTCATTTACATATTTTATTTCCGAAATACTATTAAAGTCGTTATTATCCATGCTTATCTCCTCCATTGTTTTTTGTATAAGTATATTTAAGATAAGCCTGAATTATGAATAAATAAAATTATATATGTTTTTATTCTGGACAATAAAATACAAACTGCCGAATATTCAGCAGTTTGTACTGGTTTTTATATGAAATTGCTATATAGCTTATATTTTTCCAGTTTCTTTCATTTTCTTTATGGGAATGTTTGCCACTAAAGCTGGTACAGTTGAATTATCTGCATCACGCTTGGTTCTGGTTAGTTTTATTTCCAATGCGGATTCATCAATTTCCATATAATCAGAAATCACCTTAATAATTTCACCTTTTATCATTTCCAGAAATTGAGGAGACACATTAGCTCTGTCATGGATTAAAACAAGCTTCAACCTCTCCTTGGCTATATCCTTGCTATTATCATTTTTACTAAACATCTTGAATAAATCCATTATCTCTTGCCCCCCTTTCTATTTTTTCTTTTTGAATCCGAACATTTTTGCCAGACGCGACATAAATCCACTATCACTTTCAAGATTCATAAAGGGCACATCTTCGCCCATCAGCCTTCTTACAACGTTTCTGTATGCTTGTCCTGCCAATGAAGCTTCGTTTGCAATTGCAGGCTCACCTCTATTAGTGGACACTACTATCAATTCATCATCCGGCACAACTCCAATAAGGTCTATAGCCAGTATGTCTATCATATCATCAATATTCATCATGTCTCCACGCTTCACCATGTCAATCCTTAGTCGATTAATTATTAACTGAGGATTCTTAAGTCCATTTGCCTCTAATAACCCAATTATTCTATCAGCATCTCTTACAGCAGATACCTCTGGTGTAGTTACTACAACTGATTTATTTGCTCCTGCAATAGCATTTCTGAAGCCTTGCTCAATACCTGCCGGACAATCAACTATAACATATTCAAATTCTTCTGCCAAATCCAAACAAAGCTTCTGCATCTGTGAAGGATTTACTGCATTTTTGTCCTTAGTTTGAGCAGCAGGAAGAAGGTAAAGATTATTAAAGCGTTTATCCTTTATCAGAGCTTGTCTTAATCTGCAGGTTCCCTCAACAACGTCAACCAAATCATATACTATTCTATTTTCCAATCCCATAACAACGTCCAGATTTCTAAGTCCGATATCAGCGTCCACTAAAACAACACTTTTCCCCTGTAATGATAAGCCTGTTCCAATATTTGCAGTTGTAGTTGTTTTTCCTACTCCACCTTTACCGGACGTTACAACTATTACTTCTCCCATCATTCTACCTCCATTATTAATTATACAGCTGATGCAAAATTTGTTTAAAATGAGCTTATAAGCATTAATATTTGAATTAAATTTTTTACGTTAAAAATACATATGCTTTTCCTATATAAAACCTGAGCTTTATTGGCATTTATAGTTTATTACTATCCTTGTTGGGAAGATACGGCTCTACTATTATTGCTCCCTTTCTGACAAGTGCCATTTCGGGTACTGATAACCTGCTGGCAGTTCCATCCGGTGACCTTGTAATAATATCTCCTATTCGAAGCTGAGTCGGCTGTAGATTATATGCAGCTACAAAGGAGCTGTAATCACCCTTCGAGCCTGCATGAGCTACACCTCTTATAGTTCCCATTACTACTATACTTCCCGTTGCTTTTATGTACGCACCTGGATTTACATCTCCTATAATTACTATGTTGCCTGCGTAATCAATAAGCTGACCCGATCTAACTGTAGCCCTGACAAATAAAGCTTCATCAGTAGATACATTCTCATATGGGAGCTTCTCATAAGATGAGGATTCCCTAGTCTCCTCCCTTTCAAAGCTTGTATCACAGCTCAGTTCTACGTACTCACCAACTACCATCATACCATATTCCTGCTGCATTATGTTCTTAAGTTCATCATATTCAGCTCTTGTTAGGCTTTTACCTCTGAAATCAACTATTCTGGCTCCTTCAAAAAACTTCTTTGAAGGCTTTACCTTCTTTTCCAGATTATCCTTTATAGATTGTATGTCCATATCTTCTTTTAGTACTACAAATAATCCTTCTTTAGTTCCTTTA
Organism: uncultured Clostridia bacterium; assembly: GCA_937930535.1. Classification (GTDB taxonomy): domain Bacteria; phylum Bacillota; class Clostridia; order Lutisporales; family Lutisporaceae; genus CALGKJ01. Next base: position 4,574 of record CALGKJ010000143.1, on the reverse strand, counting down.
AAAACTACTGCATTTTCGCTCATATTTTACCCCCAGGCCTCTGTGCCTAATCTTATATTTAAAAATACTTATTATATATAGAAAGCCTTCCTTACAAAAGGCATATATTAAAGTATCATAGGATATGTGTTTTCTATGAAATATTCGTTTTTTTATAGACATTTATGATATTAAGATTTCTTCATAATTATCATAAATCCTTCTTTTTTGTTAAAATTCATCAGCAAATAGAAGTTCTATAGGGTTTTTAGCTAAAACTCAAATTATTCCAAGCTAAAAACCTAGAAGGGAAGCAATAGCTAGCTTGTGAATAAATTATTTTTGGGGTTGCTTCCCTAGATATGCTGATCTACATAAGCTGCACTAAATAGGATTGATGCATATGCAAGCATATTATAGTCAGATATTACAGTAAGATATTGCAGATACAGTATTAAAGGGCTCCTATTAAGGAACCCTTTAGTTATTGTGTTATGTCGTTTTCTAGTATAATTTTGTCTTTGCCGTCTTCTGGTACAAGATATTGTTCTATTATTGCCCGGGCAATCGGGGAAGCATAGTCCCCATGTCCACCTTGATAAACAACCGCCGCTACAGCTATTTCTGGTTTATCGTAAGGGGCAAAAGCAACAAACCATGCATGTGGATCATAATTTGTACCTGCCTGCGCAGTTCCTGTCTTGCCGGATATTACTACTTTGCTTCCGACAAAACGCTTTAGTGCTGTACCGCCGCTTACATTTACAACATTGTACATACCCTTTTTGATTGTTTCCAAATGTACTGGATTAATCTCAATTTTCTCTACTATCTCTGGCTGTTTTTCAAGCAAAGTCTTTCCATCATAAGAAATAACTTTATCAACAAGATATGGCTTATATCTTGTACCGCCATTAGCCAATGTAGCAATAAAGCTGGCTACCTGCAGCGCAGTGGCATCTGTAGCTCCTTGACCTATAGAGGCACTTGTTATAACCCCTAAATGCCATTTACTATTGGCAATATATGAATTTATTTTGCTTTCTATTTTTATATTATCAATTATATCTTGTATTACTGCTTTAATTTCTGATAGATTTTTTTGTGTCAAAGTAACCTTTAAGGCTGTAACAACACTATCTACATTCTTACTCGAAAGATTATTTATAGTGTTTACTACTGAGCTGTATTTTCTGTTAATGCCCAATTGATTAAGCTTTTCCTCTAGGCTTGCATATGACTTTGTCACTCCCAGCTCCTGAAGCTTTTTTTTCATTTCAGATACACTTGGCTCTTTATCTATAAGCAGTAGTACTTCATTTACAATATTTGCATCTTCTATTTTAAGTGAGTTTATCAGATAAGATTTTAAATAGCTCTTATAGGCTTTCTTTTTGTTCCGAGGTCCTTCTACACTCCCACTTTTTTCAGCAGGCAGTTCAACACCGGTTTTTTGACCGAAACCAAATTTTTCTGCATACTTTTCAAGAAACTCTGCTCCCATACGTCTTCCTACTTCAAAGAAATAATAATTGCAGGATACCTTTATAGCGTCTTCCATATTAACAAGCCTGTGAGGCTGACCTGTAGTCTTAAATACTGAACACGATGGCGCAGGATTAAGTCCCGGAATTATTGTATATAGACCAACATCATCAATTCGTTCTGTAGTAGTAATAACACCGCTTTCAAGTCCCGCAAGCCCTGTAAGCATCTTATAGGCTGAACCAGGAGGCGCTGGAACCTGAATCGCATTATTCACAAGGGGATTTGGTACAAATCTGCCTTTTTCCTGTGGCTGCAGCATATTCCAGTTTGCATTGCTTATGCCGCCTGCAAAAAGATTGGGATCATATCCTGGTTCACTTGCCATTGCCAATATCTTTCCTGTATTAATATCTATGGCTACTACTGCTGCCGTTCTAGCATTGGCAAACTGCTTTATATTTTCGTCTGCTTTTCCTTGTGCAATCTTACTTAACATATCCTTCATCGCTTCTTCTGCAACCTTTTGAAGCTTGGCATCTAAAGTAAGAAAAACATTATTTCCTGGTGTAGGATCCACCTGATCAATGGTATTAATCAAGCTTCCGCTGGCATCTACCTCTATCTGAGTGGAGCCGTCGATGCCCTTTAGGTACTGCTCCATAGAGCTTTCAATACCTGTTTTGCCTATCATGTCAAGATGGGTGTAGCCTTTGCCAGACAGTTCCTCAAGTTCACTGCCTATTTTGCTCATATAGCCAATAATATGGGATGCTAATTGATTGTTAGGGTATTTCCTCAAGGGTTTTTCTAAAATTTCTACACCCTTTAAGTAAATTTTATTTTCTTCGATTTTAGCTCTAGTCTGCTCACTTATATTTACAGCTATTTCAACTGGTTCATAATCCTTATAAGCACTCTTCCCAAGTAAATATTTAACAGCTAATATTTTTTTTGACTTGTCATCACCATATTGCTCTCTTGGTATCTTAAATTTAGTTAATAGAGCATTAAATACTGCCTCAGCAGTATCCTCCTCCTTAAATCCATTTGCTGTTTTCCATTTTATTTCATCCTTAGCATACTTATACTCAAAGGAATTAATGTTAAAGGGTAATTCCACAGCGTATTGATTGGTAATTATTTCATATGCCTCTTCATTTGATACTTCCTCTAAAATACCATAGTCATTTCTAAGCTTTATAAAGGCTTCCTGCGCCGTTAAATTATGAGGAATAGAATACTTATCCTTCCATGCAATTTTTTCATCATGAAACTTGAACCTTACGGGATCAATCAAAATCGGTATTTCATCTTTATAGGTATCACCATTTTGCTCTATTATGTTTATAACAGAAATTGCAATATCATCAATATTTTTTTTTGATATATCTGTCTTCATAATATTTACTGAATAACTTTGCTTATTACCTGCTATCAGTCTTCCGAACTTATCTAAGATATTGCCTCTTGGAGCGGGCACACTTATACTCCTTATCCTCAAGCTTTCTGACCTTTTTTTGTACATTTCTCCCTGGGCAATCTGTAGGTCTGCTAAGCTGAAAATAAGTATAATGAAAACTATAATTATTACAAATCTGATTATGTCCAAACGGTCTTTGAAAATTTTTTTTATCATATTACCACCTATTAATAAAGATTTATAACGTTTTAAAAGATGCACATGTTTTAACATATATGTTGTAAAGAAATGTTTGTTTACATTAAACAAACATTCAAACCTTTTTATATACTTTATATATACTATAAATCTTTAATAAATCCTTTTGTTCATAATATCCATTTCATCCAAACGGTATAAATACTTGTATGCAATTCCTCCAATTACTGCATTATAGACACACTGCGGCAGCATAAGCCTTGTAAGAACATATAAATACGAAGCACTTGCCCCCGATAGATTCCCAGTAAAGTATGCTAATACATACAGTATATGCTGATGCGTAACTACAGCAAATATGTTAAATAATATTGCAGGAATAACACTGTCCTTAAATACAGTTTCATGAGCCTGTCCTATTAAATAACCTGTCAGCATATATGATAATGCATTTATACCAAAGGTGTGACCGAACATCATATCAACCAATAATCCTGAAAACAACCCGATAAAAGCTCCATATTTGCTGCCGCGCATGACTGCATAGGAAACAATAATTATTATTGTAAAATCCGGCTTAATCTCAAATATGCGCATGTATTGAAGCACTGTTGCTTCAAGTATCAGGTTCAGCACCAGCATTAACGCTATAATTATTATTCTCATAAACAGTACCTCATCTTACTCCTGCTTTAAGAACAAAAACATCTTCCAGCTTGTTAAAATCTACAGCAGGCTCTATTATAACTACTTTTTGAAGCTTTCTTTCCTGTTTCTCTACACTCTTGACTTTTCCTAGGTATAAATCCTTTGGGTATGTGCTGTATCCAGAGGTAAAAATATCATCCTTCTCTGAGATATCTGCTTCTATAGGCATTATTGCAACAATATCATTATCCGAATTCCCTTTTGCAATTCCTTGAGCTCTTGTTCTGTTTACTACTATACTTACAGAGCTTCTCTGATCTGTAAGTGCAATGAATTTTGAATAGTTAGGTCCAACTTCTATAACCTTTCCCACAAGATATCCGTAACCTAGAACAATGGCATCATTTTGATTTACGCCATCATTTTGCCCCTTATCTATTGTATATATGTCGAACCAGTTGCCCGGGTCTTTTCCTGTTACATTAGCACCTATCAGTTCAACGTTGTTATTGTCATTTTTAAAATCCAAGGCTCGTCTGTATCCAATGTTCTCTACTTCATGTCTGATTAATCTTCTGTTTTCATCTCTTAAAGCCAGTATTTCCTTTTCAAGCTCCTCATTTTCTCTTTTCAAAGTCCTAAGCTCTGAGAGATTGGAAAAAGTATCTCCAAAAAATCGTCCAACTGAGTATACAGTTTTTTGTACTGGTGATATTATCCTTCCTAATAGACCTTCGATTATGGTAGGTCTTGTCCTCCCTTGGGAGGTCATAATTATACCTGCTAAAAGAATTATAGAAATTATAATCACAATCAGTAATAATTTATTTCTAAATAATTT
>CALGKJ010000142.1 GCA_937930535.1 uncultured Clostridia bacterium | reverse complement strand
TATTGGCTCTATTCATGCTGTTAAAACCAAGGAGCTATATAATAATGTATATTTAGAGGGTATATCTGATCATCAGGGCATATTGAATTATTTTGAGGATTTACTGTATTGTGTTTCTTATTATGATAATTTTGATGTGCTTGGACACCTTGATGTGTTTAGACGATACCTTAACTGTGGTGAAGAAAGCTTTTGCTTTGAAAAATACCGCTCATACATAAAGGAAGTTTTAAGTTGTCTTATTAGTAATGGAAAAGGAATAGAAATAAATACCTCTGGTGTATATGGATTGAAAAACTTTCATCCGCTGCCTGAAATAGTTAAGCTTTATAAAAAACTTGGAGGAGAGATAGTTACTATAGGCTCTGATTCTCATAAGCCTGAAGGTATTGGTTATGGTTTTGACAAAGCTTCTGATATGCTGAGAGATTCAGGTTTTAATTATTATACTATATTTGAAAACCGCAAGCCCAAATTTATTAGGCTGTAAAATAGCCCCTTAGGGATTAATTTAATCCTTTTAAGGGGCTTTTCTTTTTATTAATTTTCCATCATTTGAATTAGTTTAGTTCCATTCATCATAATATTTTCTGTCAGGAATTTGTAGTTTTTTTCTAAAGCAGTTGTTACATCCTTTACTTCTGAGCTATTAAAATAGCTGGAATGGTTTTCAAGCATGTAATCTCCTGTTATAATAAACCAATTTAAGTATGGGGTTTCTTTAACATCATTCTTTATAGAAATATCGCTGAACTTAGTATCGTGTATTATTGCATATTCGTCTATATGATTCTTTACAGAGTACATAACTAGGTTTTTGACAAAATTAAAGTATTTATCCTGTATACCTATAAGCTTAGCAAAAGGACTCTCATTCCACTTTGTCAATCCATATAAAAAGTTATTTAGTCTTCCAGTATTTATCTCATCTTTAACGGAAGTAGCTTCGCCATTCACTATCTGAATTTCTCTTACTATTCCGGCTTCCTTATATGTTACATTTTCAACCATAGCTCTATCAAGCATCTTATGAGTGTATGTCATTAAATCAAGTGCTTCGTAGCCATAACCGTTATCAGCTAATATTTCTGAAAGCTCCTTTATGCTCCATAAAAACATTCCAAAATCTCTTAAATCAAATTTTATGTTTGCAGGGTTTTCATTAAAACCAAACACTTCAAATTCCTTACTCCATGAGCTTTTAATGTATGTAGCTGTTTCCCTTGCTATCTTAACCAGCTTGTCCCTTTCCATTGTATTTTTTTTCAAATTCCAAAGAGACTTTAAGCTTAATAAGCCGTTTGCCATAGATTTTATATTTACTTTTGCTTTACTAGCATCTTCAAAGAATTTTCCGTCACTGTACATATTTTGCATTATATATTTTGAGGTATTTTCTATGTTTTTCTGAGCGTATTTTTTTACTTTAAGCTTAAGCTGCTTATTATAATTAAACTTTTCGATATCTTTAAGCATATTGTCGAAAGCCATAGTGAAGCTTGCAATTGATACGATATCAAATTTATTATTTGGTACAAACTTTTTTTCTTTATAATCATATGTAGAAACAACTGCACCTTGGGGCTTTATAAATAGACTCTCAGTACTCACTATATATCTTAAAAAGTTTTTGCTTATATGACTTTCAATTTCAGCATTATTGTTTTGAATATTTGTCAGTGCCATTAATACTGTAGCATAGTCTGTAGCTGTCAGCTTTTCTTCAACAAGCATGCTTCCATCTTTTGAAACCGTATGAGGTATAACATTTTTCATGTTTGCTGCGTTGACAGCCTCAAAACTTATTCCACTAGCGGTTACATAGCTTGTTACTAAGGATACTATTAATATTAGTGCGATTATTGCTTTTTTCATTTTGCTTCCTCCTAAAATTCGTATTGATATTTGTAGCTTAATAGTTTTTTATGCAGCTATTTTTTAAGTGCATCTTTTACCGAATCAACAAATCCTTTGGATGTTTGTGTTGCTCCAGATACTGAATCAACCTCTAAACTCTGTGAAGCGATGATTTCGCCTGTAATTATGCGAAATACACGTTTTGCTAAATTTGGTGTATCGCTGTGAGATAATACTTCTATACTGCTGATTTTACTTTCCTTAACTGTTACTAATACTTCGATACTCCCCTCCCTTCCTATTCCTAGACCTTTATATGCGCCATCTTTATACTTACCAATACTTTCCTTTGGCATGTTGCTTAAATCGGCATTAGTGTCGCTTGACATGCTATTGTCCTCAGCAGCTTTACTATCAACTTGTGCTGGAGTACTTACTGACTCTGTGACTATGTTTAGATTTGACGCTCCCTCAGATTTGCTAAGTGCATTATCATCTGACTTGGTATTTGGTTCTTTCCGCCTGTCAGGCTCAGCTTTTGTGCTTTCATTCACTATTTTGCTTGAGCTGTCAGCTTGAGAATCAGAAGCAGTATCTTCTTTATTAACACTATGTCCAACCTCCATGGCTGTATTATCCATTCTTACTGTATCTGCCTCACTATTATTTATTTCTGTTGCATCCTCTAACAAAATAGCTTCCTGAGTATTGATTTTTTTACAGCCTACTATCAAAAAAACAGTTAGCAGTATGAGGATAAGCAGCTTATTTCTTGTTCCCAGAACGATCACCCCTTTCATTTGATATTGATTCTCAATATCATTATAAGAGTAGTTGTCATTTATGTCAACATAAAATAAAAAAACATGTACTTAAATTATTTTAAAAGCACATGTTTTTCTATTTTAATTTTGAATTTTAAGCTTAACCCCTATAAAATCTATATCTATCAAAGGGAGTACTTTTTCAGCTTGTGCTGAAGTGTCTGTCTTTTAATGCCTAGCTTGCGTGAGGCTTGTGCTATATTGCCATTGGTATCCCTCATAGCTTCTTCTATCAATGCCTTTTCCACATCCTCCACTATTTCATCCAATGACTTATTATTGTTTATGTTTAAGCTATACCTGTTAGTTTTTTCTGAAAACAGCACCTTGTATACATCCTGTGAAAAATGAGCGGGCTTGATAATATGCTCTTTATTTATCATATTCATTGCACTTTCAATGAGGTTTTCCAGCTCACGAACATTGCCCGGCCAGTCATAGCTTAAAAAGGCTTGTTTAACATCATTTGAAACATACCATACGTCTTTATTCAGCCTTACATTATATTTTTTAATAAAATGCTCTACTAATAGAGCAATATCATTTTTTCGTTCTCTTAAGGGTGGAATACTTATAGAAATTACATTTAAGCGATAATATAAGTCCTTTCTCAGTATACCTTTTTTTACTGTTTCAAGGGGTTCTTCATTTGTTGTTGCGATAATCCTTACATCTATGGGTATATCACTTAAGCCGCCTATCCGCCTTACGCAGCCCTCTTGCAGTACTCTCAGCAGCTTAGCTTGAAGCTGCAAGCCCATTGAGTTGATCTCATCCAGCAGCAGAGTACCGCCGTCTGCCTGTTCAAATAACCCAGGTCTGTTTATTGCACCAGTGAAGCTGCCTTTGGCAGTACCGAATAATATTCCTTCCAGCAAAGTATCAGGCAAAGCTGCACAGTTTTGAGCTATAAAGGATTTGCTTTTTCTGCTGCTTTCATTATGAATGCTTTGAGCCAGCAGCTCTTTGCCAGTACCGGTTTCCCCATATAATAGCACTGTTGATGAAGATTGTGCGGCCTTTTTGGCAAAGCCTATTGTGTTTACAAAGTTGTCATCCTCTCCAATCAGGTTCTTAAAGGTATATCCTTTCAGCTTTTCATCGCCTAAATCTATACTTGCTAATTCATGCTGCAGATATTCAACACGCTCTGTAAGCTCCTTTTCTCTGGTTATATCCTTGGCAATCTCAAGTGCTCCGTATTTTGCAGTTGTTAATCTTATAGGTATAGTGCTGTTGATGGTTGTAATTTGTTTGCCATGGTTATTTAAGTATGTCTGACGTTGGTTATAGATAGGTTTTTTAGATTTTAATACTGTTAGCAGGGTACTGGTCTCGGTGGTTAAGCTAGGAAATATCTCCAGTATACTTTTTCCATGCACCTCGTCTATTGATAAGCCCTCAAGATCAGCCATGGACTGATTGTAAATGATAGTTTTACCATTTTCATCTACTGCGTGTATTCCTATATCTATATTTGTTATTATGGAATCAAGTATATTTTTATATATAAGGTTCATAATTTTTACATCCCCCATAAATATTTTGCAAATTTACAGTCATTATAATAAAAAGAAGCAGATCAATAAATGATCTACTTCTAATTATATCAGTTTTTTTGTTTGTTTTATAGTATCGAAGGCTTACACATTATTTATATGCCTTTTATTATTATGCGCTAAGTATATTTCAAAATTGTAAGGGAAAAACCAAAATAAATCCTATAGTTATATATGCTTATTAATAACTTCCTCAAAGGCTTGCTTTGGTCTTGCTCCAACTATAGCATCTACTTTTGTGCCATTCTTAAAAATAAAAACGGAAGGTATACTTAATATTTCGTACTTTCCAGCTATTTCTGGGTTTTCATCTACGTTCAGCTTAGCTACCTTCAGCTTTCCACCATATTGCTCAGCTATTTGATCAATAATAGGTGAAACCATTCTGCATGGTCCGCACCAAGCAGCCCAAAAGTCAACTAATACTGGAGTATCAGATTTTAATACTTCATTTTCAAAATTTGCATGGTCTACAATAATAACATGTTTACTCATTTTCTTACCTCTTTTCTTTTTTATTAATTATATAACAATCCAATGTTATAGAGAAACAACTTCAAAATTAAAACCTTTCAGTTGTTTCTCACAAAGAGATTAGCAACTCTTAACGAAAAGTATTTTGAGTTTTAGAGTTGGTTATCTATATGTATTATTATTTCTTATACTAATTATAACCGGACTATACTTTTTCATTCCCTTAATTAAAGGTTCCTTGGACTTTATAACTGCATAACTTATTCCCATCAGAAATAAGCCTATAAGTGCAGCAATTCCTTGAGCCATACCTTCTGATATTCCTATAGCAATTAGCATATAGTAACCGGATAATATACCTAAAACCAGTGAAATAAGCGGTATTCCATACATTATTAGTACTGCCGACAAAAAATCAACTGTTTCGATATTCAGCTCAACCTCATCACCTACCTGTGCTCCAATGCTATTTTCAGAGGTTAATATCATTTCCATCTGATTCTTGCCTACATGACAAGCTCCGCATTCGCCGCAGGCAGCATGTCTTTGAATTTTTATATCAACCTTATCGCCATTAACTGCAATTATCTTACCAAACTCTTTCATATAATCACCTATAAAAAATATGTCAATTTATATTTAATAAATCTCTTGTTACTACAGAAGCCAGTACCAAGCCTGCAGCAGAGGGCACAAAGGATATGCTTCCTGGAATCTGTCTTCTGTGAGTACAGTTTGCAGTTTCTTTATTAGAGCATATGCAGTTGGTTTTGCAGGTCTTTTCTATTTCAAAAGGAGTTACAGGTGCTTCTTTTGAATATACCACCTTTAATTTCTTTATACCTCTTTTACGCAATTCATAACGCATTACTCTTGCTAAAGGACACACAGAGGTTTTATAGATATCTTCTACCTCCAGCTTTGTAGGATCAAATTTATTTCCTGCTCCCATACAGCTTATTACTGGAATATCTAAGCTGACACACTTTTCTATAAGGTTAAGCTTAGAAGATACCATATCTATAGCATCAATTACATAATCATACTCTGGTGAAAGCAGTTTTTCAGAAGTCTCATGGTTATATAGCTCTTTATATACTGTCACTGTCATTTTTGGATTAATATCCAGTAGTCTTTCCTTCATGGCTTCTACCTTTGAGTGCCCCACTGTTTTTCTGGTTGCATGAAGCTGTCTGTTTACATTTGTAAGACATATATCATCATAGTCAATTAATATCAGATGTCCAACACCGCAGCGTGCCAATGCTTCTGCCGTAAAGGAACCCACACCGCCTATGCCGAAAATAGCTACCTTGCTGTTTTTTAATTTTTCAACGCCCTCTTTACCGATTAAAAGCTCTGTTCTTGAATACCAATCCATTTTACTCCTCCAAAGGTACAATTTTCTTTTTTCAATGGTATTTTCAAGCCCTGCCATAGATAATCTTTATGACAGGGCAGTACTTTAACCTTTTACATTATTATTTGTAATTATATTATAGTTAAATCATCATTTCAATACTATGCTTCCAGATCTGTTTTTATTCTCAGCTCCTCCAGTTGCTTTGCATCGGCAGGTGAAGGTGCATTTGTCATTAAGCAGCTTGCAGTTTGTGTCTTAGGGAATGCAACTACATCCTTTATATTATCAGTACCTGTAAGAAGCATAACTATTCTGTCAAGTCCAAAGGCTAAGCCGCCGTGTGGAGGTGTACCATATTTAAAAGCTTCAAGCAGGAAGCCAAATTTGTTCCATGCCTGCTCCTTTGAAAAGCCAAGCAGTCCAAACATTTTTTCTTGAAGCTCCTGACTGTGGATTCTTATGCTTCCGCCACCCAGCTCATATCCATTTAATACTATATCATAAGCCTTTGCTCTTACCTTTACCGGCTCAGTGTCTAATAACGCAATATCTTCATCCATTGGGCTTGTAAAAGGATGGTGCATAGCAACATATCTGTTTTCCTCTTCATCAAAGTCCAATAGCGGGAATTCAGTTACCCAAAGCAGGTTATAAATATTTTTATCTATCATATTAAGTCTTTTGGCAAGCTCTATTCGTAATTGTCCTAAAGAGTCATAAACCACCTTGGCTTTATCTGCAACAATAAATATTATATCACCTGTTTTAGCTCCTACACGCTCAATGATACTGTTTAACTCCTCTTCCTTCAGGAACTTTGCAATAGGAGACTTAATACCCTCAGCAGTCAGGTTAATCCATGCAAGTCCTTTAGCTTTATATGTTTTTACAAATTCTCCAAGACTGTCAATTTCCTTTCTGCTGAGCTTCTGGCTGCAACTTTCTGCATTTATTGCTTTTACTAATCCGCCGCCTGAGATTGCATCTGCAAATACTTTGAAATCTGAGGTTGATACTATATCACCTATTTCCTTAAGCTCGAAGCCGAATCTTGTATCCGGTTTGTCAGAACCGTATCTATCCATGGCTTCCTTATATGTCATTTTAGGTATTGGAAGCTTAATATCAACATCCAGTACTTCTTTAAATACTCTTTGTAATAATCTTTCGTTTAATTCCATTACGTCTTCTTTATCAACAAAGGACATTTCCAAGTCTATTTGTGTAAATTCCGGCTGCCTGTCGGCTCTCAGATCTTCATCTCTAAAGCATTTGACTATCTGAAAGTATTTATCAAAGCCTGATACCATCAGTATTTGCTTAAATAACTGTGGTGATTGCGGCAATGCAAAGAAGTTGCCGGGCTGAACTCTGCTTGGAACTAGATAATCTCTTGCTCCCTCTGGTGTAGTTTTTGTAAGCATCGGGGTTTCAACCTCTAAAAAGCCGTTTTCATCCATGAAATCTCTTACAACCTTTGATACCTTATGTCTTGTCATAAATATACTCTGCATAACTGGTCTTCTTAAATCAAGATATCTATATTTCAATCTTAAGCTTTCAGATACATTCAGGTCATCCTCTATATATATTGGCGGTGTTTCTGCTTTGCTTATTATTTCCAAGCTTTCTACTATTATTTCTATATAGCCTGTGCTCATTTTAGGATTTATTGCATTTTCTGCTCTCTTTGCAACTTCTCCTGTGATAGAAAGTACATACTCACCTCTGACCTTGGCAGCTTCTTTAAAAAGCTCCTCAGTAACATCTTTATTTACAACTGTTTGAACAATACCTGCTCTATCTCTCAATTGTATAAAAATCAATCCGCCCAAATCTCTTGTTCTTTGAACCCAGCCTGTTAGCGATACCTTTTGTCCAACATTTTCCAGACCTAATTCTCCGCACATATGAGTCCTTTTATATTTACTCATAAAATCTCCTCCTTTATATTTTTGACTGCTTAATGTCTAAAGTTTTTGTTTTAAAAAATCCGTCAGTTGGTTCATATTTATAACTTCTTCAGTTCCGTTTGACATATCCTTAACCTTGATATTCTTTGAACTGATTTCTTCCTCTCCTAATACAACAACAAATCTGGCACCTATTTTATTTGCATACTTCATTTGCGCTTTAAGGCTTCTTTTCATATAATCCTTATCAGCCTTTATTCCATTGCTTCTAAGGCTGCTTACAAGTCTCTGAGCCTCACTTGAAGCCGCTTCTCCCATATTGGCAATGTATATATCCATATAATTGGGTTTTGGAACTTGGATATCTGCACTTTCAAGCACTAAAAATAATCGCTCAAGCCCCATGCCAAAGCCTATGCCCGGAGTAGAAGGACCGCCGCATGCCTCAACCAGACCGTCGTATCTTCCTCCGCCGCAAACTGTTCCTTGCGCTCCAATTGTATTTGTTACTATTTCAAAAGCTGTTTTGGTATAGTAGTCAAGTCCTCTTACTATGGTTGGGTCGATTATGTACTGTATCTCTAATATGTCCAGAGATTTTTTCAATTTATCAAAATGTGTATTGCACTCTTCACATAGATTATCAATTATAAAAGGAACATCTGTTATCTGCGCCTTGCACTTTTCTTCTTTACAGTCAATTATTCTTAATGGATTCTTTTCATATCTGCCTTTGCAGGTTTCGCATAGTGCTGGCAGCTTTGGCTGAAGATAACTTTTTAGTTTATTATTGTATTCATTTCTGCATTCAGGGCAGCCGATGCTGTTTATTCTAAGCTGCAAGCTTTCTACCCCAAGTCTTTTATATAGAGTTATAGCTATATTTATTATTTCTGCATCAATTGCAGCATCCTGTGAGCCAAATGCCTCCACACCAAACTGATGATGCTCTCTAAGCCTTCCTGCCTGTGGATTCTCATATCTAAAACATGGGGTAAAGTAAAATATTTTAGTCGGCTGAGAATCATTAAAAAGTCCGTTCTCTACAAATGCACGAACTGCTGGAGAAGTTCCCTCCGGCTTTAAGGTTATACTTCTGCCTGCCTTGTCCTCAAAGGTGTACATTTCCTTTTGCACTACATCCGTGGTTTCACCTACGCCTCTCTCAAAAAGCTCAGTATGCTCAAAGACTGGTGTCCTTATTTCTCTAAAACCGTTTAGGGAGCATATTTCTCTGACAATATTTTCTACATAATGCCATTTATAAACCTCTGACGGTATAACATCCTTAGTTCCTTTTGGTGCTTTTGTTAGCATATTATTTCCCTCCATTTTTGTTCTGTATAAATTAAAAAACTCCCATCCCTGACAATAATATCGTCAGGGACGAGAGCATATCTCGTGGTGCCACCCTGTTTCAGAAAGATAAAGCACATTAAGCACTTTACAATCTATCTCTAATCTATAACGCAGATCTGCGCAGCCGTCTACATAAACTTCAACGACCAAGCTCCTAGGTGTCTTTCAGTAATCTAGCTTAAAGAATACTTTCAGTCGCGATATTCTCTCCCTGCTAAGCATTAATCTCTTACTTTCCCAGTCACAGCCTATATGTATATTATTTCTTAAACATTTTTATTTATTATAATACTAGAGTTAATTTGTGTCAACTGTTTTATAGATAACCAACTCTAAAACTCAAAATGCTTTTCGTTAAGAGTTGCTAATCTATTTGTGAGAAACAACTAGATATATTTATTTGGAAGTTGTTTCTCTTTATAGATAACCAACTCTAAAACTCAAAATGCTTTTCGTTAACTGTTGCTAATCTCTTTGTGCTGTATTTTGTTCAGCAGTGTTAGTTTTTTCTGTATCATAGCTTCTACATTATCAATATACAGCTTAAGCTCTTTTATGTTGTGCTGTCTTTCGATACCTGCTTCTAAGTCTGTTACCAGCTTAGTTACAGCATCTGCTCCAAAGGCAACATTAGTTTGTCTTTCCTCTATTATTTGTATATTATAAATACATTCAAAGCCTTCCTTGCAATAGCCTATATTTTCTAGGTTTTGAACCATATGCTTCTGTCTGTATAAATAATATGGGTGCATTTGATTGTGCTTCATAAAACTCTTTGTGTATTCCATCATTTGTTCAGCCATATTATTATTTAATACATCAGTATTATTTTCCTCATTTAGTATAGAAGCTCTCTTTACAGCCATTGTATGTACTGTTATGCTTTCTGGGTCTAAGTTTTTTATGCTAATCAGTGTATTTCTTAAATGCTCCATAGTTTCACCAGGCAAGCCCAGTATAATATCCATATTTATATTATTAAAGCCTATTCTCCTTGCCAGCCTAAAGCTGTCTATAATTTGCTTGACGCTGTGTGCCCTGCCTATAAGCTTTAGAGTCTCATCATTCATAGTCTGCGGGTTTATGCTAAGCCTTGACACCCCGGCATTTTTTAATACATGCAGCTTTTCTTCTGTAATTGTGTCAGGTCTTCCTGCCTCACAGGTAAACTCTGTAAAGCTGTTGCCAAAGCAATCATTTATACTGCTTAGCAATATTTCCAGTTGTTGAGCTGTAAGGGATGTAGGGGTTCCTCCTCCAATATATACAGTTTCCACCTCAAAAGAGTTATCTTTCATGTAGACTGCTGCCTCTTTAATTTCTGTAAGAAGTTTGTCTACGTATACCTGTACATATTTTGAGCAGCTTTGTATGGAATTAGATGTAAAGGAGCAATAATGACAGCGTGAAGGACAAAAGGGTATTCCTACGTACACACTAACCTTCTTAGGGTTATATTGACTAATATAGGTTCTTTCCCTTTCGGCTATTTCTAAGGCTAAATCTGCCCTGTCTGGAGCTATTAAATAATCCTGCCTTAATACACTTTCTATATTATTATCAGACATATTTTTATCCATCAGCTTATGAACAATCTTTATTGGTCTTATGCCCGAAAGTATCCCCCATGGATAAGTTTTGTTATATATCTGACTTAGAAGCTTGTAAAGAGTTTTTTTAGCCAGATGCTTTAATTGCTTTTCATTTGGTGCATCTAATAATTCCTCTTCTGTATTTTCAAAATGCTGGCAAGCTTCAGTCATTTCTGCTTTGTACCTTACATTTTTACTTTCTAAAGTGAGAGTACAAATAATTATTTTAGCCTCAGCCTTAAGAAAGCTTTGGTTTTTCTCCAAAGCTTCCTGACTTAAAAATTTTATTTCTTCTTTTCCAAAATACATTCTGATTATATCAGATAACTCATATGTATAATTATGATTTACTGTAACTAGAACGATCATTTTAATCCTCAGTACTAATCATTATATATTTCCCGTTTAAGTTTAGATACTTCCTCTTTGCTAATACCAAGCTCGTTAGCTATTTCATAATCCTCCATTTCAGATTCAAACATATCTGAAATTTCGATAAAATCACTTGCTTGAGGAGTGATATAGCTTTTTCTTGTCAGCTTTGCAGTATTATTACCCATTCATCAACACCCTCCTTTGAAATAGTTATTAATTTGTACTCTTATTTTTACCTTAATAATAAACTATATTCATATAAGGACTGTTGATAAATATATAACCAACTCTAAAACTTAAAATACTTTTTGTTAAGAGCTGCTAATCTATAAGTAACTACCTTAAAAATGGATTTCTTCTTTTCTCAAGGCCTATTGTTGTTTCAGAGCCATGACCGGGATGTACCATGGTATCATCTGGCAACAGTAAAAGCTTAGTTTTTATTGAATTTATGATATCCTCGTAAGAGCCATATTCAAAATCTGTTCTTCCAATTGATGCTGCAAATAACGTGTCTCCTGCGAATAATTGGTCCTCACAGCTTATACAGATGCTTCCCTTGGTATGTCCAGGGGTATGTATAATACGCAGCTTTGTACTGCCCAGCTCTAATATCTCATTATCACTTAAGTGCTTATCAGCATGCATGCCGATTCCTACTATTCCACTTGTAAGAAAATTTTTAATCATACTGCCATTAAGCATATAAGCATCACCTTCATGAATGCATATTGGTGCATCGGTGTACTTTTTCAGCTTTGGAACGGCTCCTATATGATCACCATGCCCATGGGTCAATATTATATATTTTGTTTTCAGCTTGTTCTCATCTAAAAACCTTACCAGTTCTTCAAAATCTCCCGCAGGGTCAATTACTGCTGCTTCAAAAGTTGTCTCATCGTATACAATATAACCATTTGTTTGGTAAATTCCTAAATGCATTTTTTTATATTTCATAATATAATTCTAGCTCCTCTCAGATTATTTATAGACTATATGTCTATTGCTTCCCTTATAGGTTTTTAGCTTGGAATAATCTAAGTTTTAAGCTAAAAACCCTATATTATTTTTTCACTATCTACTATTAAGGTAACAGGTCCGTCATTAGCTATGTTTACCAGCATATTTGCTTGAAATACTCCTGTTTCAGTAGTTATTCCCATAGCTTTGCACT
>CALGKJ010000141.1 GCA_937930535.1 uncultured Clostridia bacterium | reverse complement strand
TCTCACAAAGAGATTAGCAACTCTTAAGGAAAAGTATTTTGAGTTTTAGAGTTGGTTATCTATAAATAGTAATGGAGGAATATTAATGTGTGTATCAGCGGTTATTCCTGCTTATAATGAAGAGCAGACAATCGGGAATGTGCTTAAATGCTTAAAGGACGTAGCTGAGATATCTCAGATAATAGTAGTTAGCGATGGTTCTACTGACGATACTGCCAATGTTGCAAAAAGCTTGGATGTAGAAGTAATTGAGCTGGTTGACAATATAGGAAAAGGAGGCGCAGTAAAGGCAGGGGCTTCTACTTGTATTAACGAAATTGTACTTTTTCTTGATGCAGATCTAATAGGGCTTACATCAAAGCATGTATCAGATCTTGTTAAGCCAGTTATAAAAAATGAGACCGACATGACTATTGGGATTTTTAAAAATGGAAGAATAGTTACTGATTTAGCACAAAAGGTTACTCCTTTTTTATCTGGACAAAGAGCAATAAAAAAGAATATTTTTGAAAAGATTCCAAATGTGGATATATCAAGATATGGAATAGAAGTGGCACTAACCAGGTATATTGATAAGAATTCTATTCGAGTTAAAGAAGTATATCTTGAGGATATGACTCATGTAACAAAAGAAGAAAAGCTGGGGCTGGTAAAAGGCGTTCACGCAAGATTAAAAATGTACTGGGATATAGTAAAAATACTGGGGGTATCCAGTAAAAAAAAGCAATATAAATGATATAACATATGGAGGATATTATGCAGGACAAAGCATCAAGCAGCATGGATTTTCTTGATAAATACTTAGATATGTTTGAAGTAAAGAGTCTTAGGGTATTTCAGAAATCTAGAAAATGGGAACTAAATGTTAAGCTCAAGGACTTATCTTGCATAAAAGACCTAAAGGCTATAGAAGAAAGCATAACTGGTGCATACAAATTGTCGGATGTAAAAATTAGCATTGATAATTCAAGCTTCGATATTGACAGTAAGAGCTTGATAAAAAAGCATTGGATGGATATTAAACAAGTAGTTTACTCAAAAAACCCCTCTCTTATTGGGTTTTTAAAGGAATCCTCAATGGAAATACTCGATAATAATGCAGTTATTACTGTACCGACAAAAAATATAGCGGATTATCTACTGGCAAGAAAATGTGATAAGATTTTTGAGAATCATATTAAGGAGTACTTCAACCACGACAGTAAGGTTTTGATTAAATACAGTGATAAATGTACTAGTGATGAAGAATATATTACCAGTTTTAATAAGGAAGAAGAGAAAATTATAAAGCTGGTATTAGATAACAAAGGCTTCCAAGGCAATAAGAGTGAAAAGAAAAATAATGCAAGTTCAAATAAAGAAGTAAAAAATGATATTATACTGGGCAAGAACTTCTACGATCCCCCTATACGAATTAGTGAGTTGAATGAAGATTCAGGAAGGGTATCAATTGAAGGAAGCATATTTGGTATAGAAACTAAAACATTAAATAACGGAAGAACAATAATATGCTTTAATGTAACAGATAATACAAATTCAATAACCGTGAAGCTTTTTATAAAGGATGAGAACAGCACGGCTAAATTGATTGATAGCATTGTAGAAGGCAAATATGTAAAAATAAAAGGTGATGTACAATTTGATACATATGCTAAGGAAATTGTGTTGTTTCCGCAAAGTATTGTAGAAATTGAACATTTTAAACGTATGGACACCGCAGAGGTAAAACGTGTAGAGCTGCATGCACATACCAGCATGAGCTCCATGGACGGAATGTGTACTGCCGCAAGCTTAATAAAAAGAGCCAAAGAGTGGGGTCATAAGGCAATAGCAATAACAGATCACGGGATTGTACAAGCCTTTCCAGAAGCCTATGAAACCGCCAAGAAGGCAGGTGTAAAGGTAATATATGGAGTAGAAGGCTACTTTGTAAATGACGGTGTTCCCATTGTTTATGGATCTGGTAATATGAGTCTGGATGGAGAGTTTATAGTTTTTGATATTGAGACAACAGGACTTTCAGCAAATAATGATAAAATAACTGAAATAGGAGCAGTAAAAATAAAAAACGGTCAAATAAAAGAGGTATTTTCAAAACTAATAAATCCTGAAATTCCGATACCTGCAAAAATAGTAGAGCTTACAGGCATAACTGATGAAATGGTCAGAAATCAAAAAACTATAAAAGAGGTTCTGCCTGAGTTTTTTGATTTCATAGGACAACTTCCACTGGTTGCGCATAATGCTAATTTTGACTGTGGTTTTATAAAAGCAAAGGCATCTGAGCTGGGACTAAAATTAGAAAATACAATAATTGATACCTTGCAGCTATCAAGAGCGATGCTTCCAGAGCTTAAAAAGCATAAGCTGAATATAATATGCGATCATTTAGGCATAAAGCTGGAAAACCATCACAGAGCCTCTGATGATGCCGCTGCAACAGCACACATGTTTATTAAGCTTTCTTTGCTGCTTAAGGAAAGAAATATTCTTAACATAAATGAAATAAATCCAGCACTTGCTGGAAAGGGCATAAACCTTAAAACAGCAGACTCTCACCATATAATAATTCTTGTTAAGAATCAAACAGGCTTAAAAAACTTATATAAATTAATTTCAATTTCCCATATGGAATACTTCTATAAAAAGCCTAGAATCACAAAAAGCCTGCTGCTTCAATATAGGGAAGGTCTTATTATTGGCTCTGCCTGTGAAGCGGGAGAAATATATAAGGCAATACTCAATAATTTAGATGAAAATACCATATATGAAAATGCAAAGCTATATGATTATCTTGAAATACAGCCTATAGAGAATAATGATTTTTTAATAAGGAATGGGAAAGTAAAAGGCATAGAAGAATTACAAGATATTAACAAAAAAATAATAAAGCTTGCTGAGAAACTTAAAAAACCGGTAATAGCAACAGGTGATGTACATTTCCTTGAACCCGAGGATGAGGTATACAGGCGCGTACTTATGGCAGGGCAGGGTTTCTCAGACGCAGATATGCAGGCACCCTTGTATTTAAAGACAACAGATGAGATGCTAAAGGAATTTGCTTATCTTGGCAAGGAGCTGGCATACAAGGTAGTGGTTGAAAATCCAAGTCAGCTAATTGAAGAAATAGACAGCATAATTCCAGTACCGGAAGAAACTTATCCACCCAGAATAGAAGGCTCCGAGGAACAGATACGAATGCTGTCTATGACAAAGGCACATTCTATTTATGGTGATGTACTGCCTGAAATAGTAGAAAAACGTTTGGAAAAGGAATTAAACTCAATTATAAATAACGGTTATGCCGTAATGTATCTTATCGCACAAAAGCTGGTAACTAAATCCTTGCAGGATGGGTATTTAGTTGGTTCAAGAGGTTCTGTAGGATCCTCCTTTGTAGCCACCATGTGTGATATCACGGAAGTAAATCCCCTGCCGCCTCACTATGCATGTCCAAATTGCAGAGGTTCGGAATTTAGTCTGGACGGTACCTATGGATCAGGAGCTGATATGCCAGACAAGGATTGCCCTGCTTGCGGCAGCCGATACAAAAAAGATGGCTTTGACATTCCCTTTGAAACATTTTTAGGCTTTGATGGAGATAAGGAGCCGGATATAGATTTGAACTTTGCTGGAGAATACCAGCCAGAGGCCCACAAATATACCGAGGAGCTATTTGGTAAAGGATATGTATTCAGAGCAGGAACAATAGGTACTATCGCCGAAAAAACCGCATATGGCTTTATAAAAAAATATGCAGATGAAAAAGAGCTTAAGCTTAACAGCGCAGAAATCAACAGGCTGGTTAAAGGGTGTACAGGAATAAAAAGAACTACAGGACAACACCCTGGGGGCGTAATGATTGTGCCTGACTACAAGGAGATATACGACTTTACACCAATACAAAGACCCGCTGATGACCAAAGCACAAATATAATTACCACCCACTTTGATTATCACTCAATAAGCGGAAGAATATTAAAGCTGGATATTCTGGGACACGATGTTCCCACCATAATAAAAATGCTTGAGGACTTGACTGGCTTTAAAGCAACAGATATACCCCTTGACGATCCCAAAACTATGAGCTTATTTAACTCTACCGAGGCATTAGGAGTAAGCCTTGAGGATATAGAATGCAAGTCAGGCAGCCTAGGAATTCCAGAGTTTGGTACAAAGTTCGTACGACAGATGCTTATAGAAACTACACCTCAAACCTTTGCTGACTTGGTTAGAATATCTGGTTTATCTCATGGTACAGATGTATGGATAAATAACGCACAGGAGTTAGTCAAAAATGGTACCTGCAAGCTTAAAGACGTTATTCCGACCAGAGATGATATAATGGTTTATCTTATGTATAAAGGATTAAAACCAAAATCAGCCTTTAAGATTATGGAGATGGTTAGAAAAGGTAAAGGCTTGTCCCCGGAGTTTGAACAGGAAATGCTTGAAAAGAATGTACCAGGCTGGTATATAGAATCCTGTAAAAGAATAAAATATATGTTTCCTAAAGCCCATGCCGCCGCTTATGTTATGATGTCTTTCAGAATTGCATACTATAAGGTTTATTATCCAGAAGCCTTCTATGCTACCTTCTTTACAGCAAAGCTGGATGATTTTGATGCAGATTTGCTTACAAAAGGTAAAGAGGTAGTAAAAACAAAATGGATAGAAATTGATAAGTTAGGGAACAATGCTACTACCAAGGAAAAAAATCTTATGACATTATTGGAAGTTGTATACGAAATGTACCTAAGGGGTATAAACCTTTTACCTGTTGATTTGTATAAGTCAGCAGCTAGCAAGTTTCAATTGCTGCCAGATGGTATATTGCCTCCATTAAGCGCATTACAGGGTCTTGGAACCAGTGCGGCAATGAATATAATCAGTACCAGAGCGGAATCCTCCTTTATATCAGTGGATGATTTGAGGGAAAGAGCAAAGGTTTCAAAAACTGTCATAGAGATTCTGAAGAATCATGGATGTTTGAAGGGTTTGCCAGAAAATAACCAATTAAGCTTATTTTAGCTTGCATGTATACATAAAGAGTGTTATAATTTTTAATGGATGATTAAGACATTTTGGTTATTTCTTTAATTGACTGGATATTTTTAAAAGAGTGGGCACCCCCACTCTTTCGTATTATGACTATCTTAGAATAGGTAAAGTGGGGTACCCCACTCTTTCGCATTATGGCTACCATAGATTAAATATATATAGAGAAACAACTTCAAAATTAAATTTTTCCAGTTGTTTCTCACAAAGAGATTAGCAACTCTTAACGAAAAGTATTTTGAGTTTTAGAGTTGGTTATCTATAGTACATTTGCAGCAGTATAAATTTATATATTGATAGCTTTAGAAAGGAGAACAAAATGAGCAAAAGAAAAGTAGAAGATATTGTTTTTGACTTGGCAAAGCCCATAGTTGATAGATATAGCTTTGAACTAGTAGAAGTGGAGTACAAAAAAGAAGGAAATGATTGGTACTTAAGATTGTATATTGACAAAGATGGCGGTATCGCAATAGATGATTGCCAAAAAGTAAGTGAAGAGATGAGCGATATACTGGACGAAGTTGATCCTATAGAGCATGCCTATATTTTTGAAGTTTCATCACCTGGAATAGACAGACCACTGAAAACGGAATGGGACTATAAAAAGAATCACAACAAACTAGTAGAAGTAAAGCTTTTCTCACCAATGGATGGCAAGAAGCTTATCGAAGGTATATTAACAAGCTATACTGAAGACACAGTAGAATTAGAGCAGGAGCAAAACAGGTTAACAATTTCTAAGAAAGATATTGCGATAATAAGACCAGTAATTAAATTTTAAGGGAGGGGAGTAAAATGAATGCAGAATTCCTCCAGGCAATGGATCAAATTGCCAAGGAGAAAGGCATATCTAAAGACTTATTGTTTGAAGCAATTGATGTAGCATTAGTATCTGCATATAAAAAGAACTTTGGAACAGCTCAGAATGTTAGAGTTGCCATTGAACAGAATACAGGTGAGGTAGATGTATTTGCAGTTAAAACAGTTGTTGAGGAAGTAGAAAACGATCTGCTTCAAATAAGTCTGGAAGAGGCGAAATCAATAAATAGAAATTATAATTTGGGAGATATTGTTGAAAGAAAGGTAACTCCCAGAAATTTCGGCAGAATAGCTGCCCAGACAGCAAAGCAGGTAGTAGTTCAAAGAATAAGAGAAGCAGAAAGAGGCATTATATATGACGAATATATAAGCCGTGAAAATGAAATAGTTACAGGACTTGTTCAGCGTAAGGAAAAGAACAATATATATATTGATCTGGGCAAGACCGAGGCTGTAATTGGACCTAACGAACAAACACCAGGAGAAACCTATAATATATGTGATAGAATAAAGGCATATATAGTAGAAGTTAAAAAGACTACCAAGGGACCGCAAATTGTACTATCAAGAACACATCCGGGACTGGTTAAGAGATTGTTTGAGCTGGAAGTGCCTGAAATAAAAGATGGTGTAGTTGAAATTAAGAGTATTTCCAGAGAAGCAGGTTCAAGAACAAAGCTTGCCGTACATTCTCATGATGAAAATGTAGATGCAGTAGGCGCATGTGTAGGGCAAAAGGGTCAAAGAGTACAGTTTATAGTTGATGAGCTTAGAGGAGAAAAAATTGACATAATCGAATGGAATGAAGATCCTGCGGTGTTTGTAGCAAGTGCACTAAGTCCGGCTAAGGTAATCAACGTAAATGTCAATAAGGAGCTTAATACAGCCAAGGTAGTAGTTGGAGACTCACAGTTATCACTGGCAATAGGTAAGGAAGGTCAAAATGCAAGGCTGGCTGCTAGATTAACAGGCTGGAAAATAGATATAAAAAGCCAATCGCAGATTTAATGCTTTTAAGGAGGGGTATAGGTGCTTAAGAAAAAAAAGATTCCTCTTAGAAAGTGTCTTGGATGCAATGAAATGAAGCCTAAGAAAGAACTCATAAGAGTTGTAAGAAGCCCTGAAGGTAAGGTTGGAATAGATAAAACAGGAAAATCACCCGGCAGGGGCTGTTATGTGTGTCATAACCTGAAATGTCTGGAAGCGGCGATAAAGGCTAAAAGAATTCAAAATGCATTAGAAGTACCTGTAGAACAGGATTTATTTGAAAAACTCAGAGAGCAAGTTTAATAAGTTAACTATTTGATATCTGAGGGTAATCGAGGGATATGATTTGATAAATGATAATAAAGTTTATTCTATGCTGGGCATAGCCAATAAAGCAAAAAAGCTTGTGTCAGGGGAAGATGCTGTAAGAAATTCTATAAGGCAAAACAAGATAATGCTAGTAATGATTTCTACAGATGCCTCAGAAAACACAAAAAAAAGATTTAATAACTCAGCGGATTATTACAAAGTACCATGTTTATTATGGGGAGAAAAACACTTACTAGGAAAATGCATAGGAAAAAGTGAACGGTCAGTAATTGGAATAACGGACATAAATTTTTGTAACAATATAACCAAGCTTATCGACCATGCATACAGTCAGCCACATATAAAAGAGCAAAATGCAGGGGGTGAATTGTTTGAACAAGATTAGAATTTACGAATTAGCAAAAGAACTTGGACTAAGCAGTAAAGATTTAATAAATGCAGTAACAGGTATGAATATCAATGTTACTAATCATATGAGTACACTGGAAGATAATGAGGTAATAGCTATAAAAAACTTTT
>CALGKJ010000140.1 GCA_937930535.1 uncultured Clostridia bacterium | reverse complement strand
GACAAAGTGTTTATCTTAAACCCGGTGATTCGAAGGCATTGTGCGCCAATCTCGAGGACTTTGGCATCGAGGAGTTGGAAAATATGCACCGCAGTGACGAATTAGAGGCCCTGGTATGAAGGTAATTGTATAATCTTGGAGGAAAATTAATGTATATAATTATTGTTGGGGCTGGTAAGGTTGGTTTAGCACTTGCAGAGAACTTATCAAAGAATAATCACAATATTACAATAATCGACAAAAACAATAATGCTCTGCAAAAAGCAGAGGATAATTTAGAGGTTATGTGCATGAGAGGCAACGGAGTAAGTGCAAATATATTATTAAAGGCAGGTGTAGAAAAATCAGATTTACTTATTGCTGTAACCAATAGTGATGAGGTCAATATGGTTGCGTGTCTTACCGCCAAAAAGCTTGGAGTAAAATCCACAATAGCAAGAATAAGAGATCCTGAATATGCTCATGAGCTATCTCTTTTGAAGGAAGAGCTTGATTTGGATCTTGTTATCAATCCTGAGTTAGCTGTGGCTGATGAAATAGCAAATATATTAAACTTTTCAACTGCTATTAATGCCGAAAGCTTCGCAAAAGGTAGAGTAAAAATGATTGAAATTAGGGTTACAGAAGAGATGCCAATAGTTGGAATAAAGCTGAAGGATCTGGCATATAAGTCATCTTCTCGTATACTAATAGGTGTTGGTGTAAGAAATGATGAAGTTTTTGTTCCTAATGGAGATTTTATAATTAAAAACAATGATCTTATCTATATATTAGGTAAGTCTTCTGATGTTTATAAATTTTGCAAATACAATGGTAAGAGCCCTCAGAAAATTAGAAATGTAATGATAATTGGGGGCGGGAGAATTACTATATATCTTGCAAAAATCCTTATGGAATTAGATATAAAAGTTATGATAATTGAAAAGGATATTGATAAATGTATTGAGTTATCTGAGCTATTGCCTAGAGCATTGATAATAAATGGTGATGGAACAGACGAAGATTTGTTGAAATCAGAGAATTTAATGGATATGGATGCTTTTATTGCTATGACAGGAATGGATGAAGAAAATTTTATGTCCTCGCTATTAGCAAAGCAAAATGGTGTAAAGAAAGTAATTGCAAAAATAAGCAGAACAAATTATATCAATATAATAAAAAATCTTGGAATAGACAGCGTTATAAGTCCGAAGCTGACAACTACCACATTGATTTTAAAATATATTAGAGGTAATAATGTTGAGTCTTTATATAGAATAATTGAAGGACAAGCCGAGATTGTTGAGTTTAATGTAGATAGCTCAAGTAAAATTACAAACATAAAACTCAAAAAACTAGGATTACCAAAGGATATAATTATTGCAACAATAGTAAGAAAGAATGAAATAGTAATACCTCATGGAAATGATGTAATAAAGGAAGGGGATAAAATAATTATTATATCTAACAACAAGAATTTATCATCCTTAGATGATATAATATTTAATATAGCAGGAGGAGAAAGTAGTGAATCTAAGGTTAGTCTTAAAGATACTGGGAATTTTATTGGTATGTGAAGCAGTTTTGATGCTTCCATCCGCGTTTGTATCTGGAATATTCGCTGGGGATGATTTATTTGCCTTCTGTGTAAGCATTATTATAACACTTACAGTAGGTCTTTTAATGTCTATGACGAAAACTAAGACAAATAGCATGTATGCTCGTGATGGTTTTGCAATAGTAGCCTTAGGATGGATTGTTATGTCAGTATTTGGGGCACTTCCTTTTTATATTAGCGGTGCCATACCATCTTTCATAGATTGTTTTTTTGAAACCAGCTCAGGTTTTACTACTACTGGAGCAAGCATACTTGTGGAGATAGAAGGATTGCCGAAAGGGATATTGTTTTGGAGAAGCTTTACTCATTGGGTTGGAGGTATGGGCGTAATAGTGCTGACACTTGCCATACTATCCTCTATCGGGACAGGCTCGTTTCAGATGATGAAAGCTGAAAGTCCTGGTCCTACTCCAGGAAAGCTAGTGCCTAAGGTAAAGGAAACTGCTAAAATTCTTTATAGTATATATCTTATAATAACCATCGCTGAGGTGATACTGCTTAAGTTATCTGGAATGCCATTATATGACTCATTTATTCATACTTTTGGAACCGTTGGTACGGGTGGTTTCTCAAACATGAATGCAAGTGTTGGGGCATACAAAAACGTATACGCTGAGATTATAATTACTGTTTTTATGCTTATATGCGGTGTAAACTTTTCTTTATACTTTTATATCCTTAAGGGAAAATTTAAAGATGTTTTTAAGGATGAAGAATTTAGATTTTATATAGGTGTTATAACATTATCCATATTCCTTGTGACCTTTAATACTTTTGGTCAACTATACAAAACCATATTTGAAGCTATAAGATACGCAGCCTTTCAGGTAGTATCAATAATTAGTACTACAGGATTTGCTACAGCAGACTTTGATAAATGGTCAATGTTTAGTAAAACTATTTTATTAATTTTGATGTTTGTAGGAGGATGTGCAGGATCCACTGGTGGAGCAATAAAAAATGTTAGATTTTTATTGTTGTTCAAAATTATGAAAAGAGAGTTACTGCAAATAATCCACCCAAAGGCAGTGTATGTTGTAAGCTATAATGGAAAAGCTATGAATGAAAAAACTTTGTCAGAAGTTCTGGGATTCTTTTTTATGTATACTATGGTTTTTGTAGCAGCAGTACTTATTATTTCTTTAGATAACATGGATTGGATAACTACTATATCCTCTGTAGCTGCAACAATAGGGAATATTGGGCCAGGATTTAGTATAGTAGGTGCTACTGGGAATTATTCTACTTTTTCAGATTTAAGCAAAGTTGTGTTATCTTTTTGTATGATAATTGGAAGATTAGAGATATACCCTATTTTATTATTAACAATACCTTCTTTCTGGAAAAAAGTTAATATTTAATAAAAGCAGTAATTGTAAGAACAAAAGGGCTGTTGTACAACAAACTTGAGGTAGTTGTATAGCAGCTCTATTTTATTACTCAAAAATAGAAAATCAGAGCTTGGAAGAACTCACAAACTCAATATAACAAAGATATGCAATCAGCTAAATACATAGAATTAAGCAAATATTATCAGTTAGTTCTTTCGCTAAATTTTGAGCTGTTAATATTACGGCATTGTATATAAAATTAACGCATTTTCTCAGCGGTGTCAAATTCGGAATATATTTACATAAAAGCATGGCAAATAGAAGCTTACCACTGAGAATAATAGGTTGATTAGTAGGATATATACTAGGTAAAGTAAGGTATAATGTGTAGTTTAATATAAATATATTACCAATAGGGTTGAGGATTTTTGTGTTATCAACCATAAACAATAGTTATTATGATATTACAAATCATTGCAATATCATAAATTTAATTGGATAACAGCGTTTTGTGATACTGAAATAATTTATTTAAAACTGATTCTAAAATTGGACATCATATGGATAAAATTTACAAGCCACAGTATCTTTTTATATAAAATCACTAGAATAGTTAATTGTGAAATATCTATCGCACAAGTTTTTCTAAAAAAACTGTAAAAGCTATTGTAAAAAATATTTATAATGATACAATATTACTATACACATATAAAATGGAGGAAAAGTAATATTAACGTATAATAATTATCAAATAGAATATAAAACTTTCATTAATCTTATAATAAATGCAAAGGTTTCTATACAAGATTATACCTTTAGCAAATTGTTTACCTATCTTTATAACGATACAATTTAAATATCTAGTCTAAAAATTAAAATTTTTCAGAGATTGTAATATATGTGCGCACACTAAAATACAAATGCATTTGTAAAATATAAGACAAGAGGTGGTTTATAGAAAAAACTAATACTACCAGGAATCAAGAAAAAGGAATGCCTGTGTAAATATTTATACGCAGGTTTATTAAGTATATGAAAAAATGGAGGTACATAAAATGGTTAAGAAATTATCTAAGAATTTACTTATGATGTTAATGGTTGTTGCTGTACTTTTATCAAGTATAGGTGTAGTGTTTGCAACAGATGCCGAGATAATTGAAGCTCAACTTGGCGGTTCTTATAGTTCAATTAAAGATGCTATGGGTGGAGAAAGACATCACTGCTTTGCAGCCAATGCTTATGAGAAAACAACTGTTAATAAGTATGATAGCACAAGAAAAGTTATTGGTACTGTTACTTACTATTCAGGACCATGTATATTAATGACTAAAGCAGATCATCAAAAAACTGCAAGCTGGGGCAGCAGTACAGCAGCGGCAGCATACCGTGCTAAACAATTGGAACTAGTAAAGGCAGGTAAATATCTAGCAGCTATGCAGATGGATGTTGATGATATACGCGCTAAATTTGGTACCAAGTATAATACAGCTATATCAAGAATGTGGTCATATGCTACCGGCACATTAAGATGGTACCAATAAAATATTACTCTTAAATAAAATATAAAATTATAGTATAATATAAATTAATCGGTAATGTTCAATGGACATTGCCGATTAATTTATAAAAAAAGGAGAATATCAAATGAATTTCAATTTACTACTTTTTGAAGGAACAGATATCATAAAATTTGGAATGTCAAGTGCAGAAATACAATCAATTCTTAAATCAAAACCTGTATTATTTAGGAAATCAGAATTTGATTCGTATGATACAGAAGATCATGATGGAATTTGTCATGTTTATTATGAGTCTGGAAAAAATGACACTCTTGTATGTGCAGCAATTGAATTTTTTAAACCATCGCAAGTTTTTATGGATAGTATACAGCTAATCGGTGAGAAAAAGGAAAAAATCAAATGCTTATTTAAAACTAAGTTTGAGGACTGCGTGAGTGATACTTCTGGAGCTAGTTCAAAAAAATTTGATATAGCATTTTACTCACCAGGTAAAATAGTTGAATCAGTTTTTATAGCAAGAAAAGGCTATACTTGTGAGCAAGAGGAATTTTATAAAAAAATGTTAGATGAAAAGTATTCAGCATCGGAAGAGATAGAGGATCTAACTGTGAGAAAACGCATGTGTCCAAGCTGTCTGAATATAACAACTGCTAAAGAGGGGGATGTGTGTCCCCAGTGCAACGTACTGTTAATTTAATCAAATTTATTTGTATTGTAAAGTTGAAATAAGCTACATAAAAAAGCACACGGTGATATAGGGTTTTTAGCTTAAAACTTAGATTATACCAAGCTATAGATAAACAACTTCGAAAGTTAATTTTTCCAGTTGTTTATCTGTAAAAACCTAGAAGGGAAGCAAAGATACTTCCGTTTGATAATGAGTGAAATAATAATTAAGTAGTTGAGGTGTTAAGTTAAGGGACTTAATGCCTTTTTTATTACTTTTATATGATTGCGGTGGCTTGAAATACTCCAGAGCGGTTCTTTAAGATGTAAGCTTATATAACGAATTACGCTTTTGCAGATTTGTATAACTAATATCATGTAACGTATTCTCATTAAACCCTTAAATATGATACAATTAACTTTAGCGTATTAATATATAATTACAAAACGATAAATGTGGAGGGTGAATGATGGTTGGAGATATCTATAAAAATAATTTTAACAGCAGCTCAATAGCCTTAAAGTTTAAGGAGCGCAGTATTACCTATGGTCAGCTCGATAGAATTGTACTAGGGTATGCAAGTCATTTTAAAAAATTAGGAATAAAAGATGGAGAGAAAGTTATTTTGTGTTGCCGCAATTCTCCAGAATTTATTTATTCTTACTTTGGTGTTGTAAGAAATGGCGGAATTATTGTTCCTATAAATTTGCAGCTTACGATGGAAGAAATAATCTATCTAATTAAGGATTCAGAGGCAAAGTTTATGCTCATACAGCCAGTGATTTTACAAAAATCAAAGACTACTAAAGAAATCATGGAAGCTGCATTGGGTGTAAAGATTATTGTATTAGATGAAGATTTTGAAAATGATATTACAGAAGCCTCAATAGACGATTTAGAAGAACTTTCGGATAGAAATGCAATATCAACATTTTTATATACCTCTGGCACGACTGGAAAGCAGAAGGCAGCAATGCTTACTCATAAAAACCTTGTTTTAAATGCAGAGCAATGTTATAAGATGATTAATGGAAGACCAGAAGATAAATATTTGTGTGTGCTTCCGATGTTTCATGTATTCGCATTTACAGCTTGTGTTCTGACACCTCTTTGGTCCGGCGCAACAATTAAGATATTAGAAGCCTTTCAACCAAAGGAAGTCATCGAATCTTTGCTACAGGATGATATTACAATATTTATGGGAGTGCCTTCAATGTATGTAGTTTTATTGGAGGCAGGAAAGAAGAATATTACTTTCCCTAAGCTTCGACTTGCTGTTTCGGGTGGTGCTGCGCTGCCAGTGGAAATATACAGACAGGCTATGGAAATTATGAAGCTTCCGATAATAGAAGGCTATGGGCTTACAGAGGCTTCGCCTGTAGTGTGCTTTAACCCACCGTTTGGGGTGCAAAAGGAAGGCTCTATAGGTTTGCCTGTTCCTGATGTTGAATGTAAGATCGTTGACGAAAATGATATGGAATTGCCTGTGGGTGAAGTTGGAGAACTTTCTGTAAAGGGCGGAAATGTTATGCTGGGATACTACAATAGGGAGGAAGAAACTAAGAAAACCTTGCTGAATGGCTGGCTTCATACGGGTGATCTCGCGAAAAGGGATGAAGATGGCTACTACTTTATCGTGGATAGAAAAAAGGATATGATTATTGTTGGAGGCTTAAATGTATACCCAAGAGAGGTTGAGGAAGTTATATATGGATATCCGAAGGTTAAAGAAGCAGCGGTAGTTGGTATGAAGGATAAGCTGAGAGGTGAATATGTAAAGGCATTTGTTGTTTTAAAGGAAGAAGAAAAATGTAGCTCTAAGGAATTACTTCGCTATTTGAAAGAACGGCTGGCAGCTTACAAGCTGCCTCGTGAAATAGACTTTATCCAAAACCTTCCTAAAAATAGTACTGGCAAGATACTAAAACGAGTGCTTAATGAGTAGTAAAATGTACTGTATTTATTGAGATTTAAATGAAATAGCAGCTTTTCTATAAGTTTATTAAGGAATATATGGAATACTAATTCATATATTCCTTATATTTTAGGGCTAACTTACTATAGGGTTTTTAGCTTTAAACAAAAATTCACAAGCTTATGCAGACTATGTAACAGATGGTGAAAG
Organism: uncultured Clostridia bacterium; assembly: GCA_937930535.1. Lineage (GTDB taxonomy): Bacteria > Bacillota > Clostridia > Lutisporales > Lutisporaceae > CALGKJ01. The sequence goes on along the minus strand of CALGKJ010000140.1, from coordinate 20,043 downwards.
TTTATACTAATTATTTTTTCTAAATATAGCTACAGTATTATCCTTCTTATTTAGTATAATGCTGACATCCAGATATCGCTCAACAAATTCCTGAGGTACTAATAGTCGGTTTTCTATGCTCATCACAGGCAGGTTAAGGACAGCAGATGCCTTGTTGACAGTAATTTTATTGCTATTACTTGAAAAGCAGATATTTCTTTTGTCATAAATAATGCTATAGGTGTCATCCTTATTTTTCTTATATGCAATTCTAAGATTCTTGCATACATCCTCAAGTGGTAGAATAACATGCTTACCTATGATTATAGGCTTTATGTTGTACTTGATGGCATTTGTACTTGCTTGGGTTATCTGTGGCATAGCTGATATGTTTTTATTGCCAGCTTGCTGTTTTAAGGCTCTAGCACTTGCGGATGTGAGAGTATCAATATCATTGAAGTCCATAGAGTTCTCAGGTGTTAATGTTGGGAATTCTATTATTATATTTTCATTGATTCGACTTACTTTGCTGTTGAATTTTAAGCTGAAGGTAGCCACAGCCTGTAGAAACTCGGATTTGTTGGATTCAGGATAGTTTCCTGATGGTGAAAGCTTCTCCAGTGCATCATCCAGCTGCTGCGTGTTTATGTAAAGATCAATGGTGCCGTTTTGGCTGATAATATAGCCCTGACTGTTAACCACATAATCGATTACTATTCCTTGGTCTCCGAGTAGTGTGATATCATCAAAGGTTTCTAGTGTCTTATTCAGATCCTGACTGAAGGTTGTTGTACCATCTCTAAACTTTCTGAAGGTATCGTTTAAATCCATTCCAGCTTCTGTTCCTTCTGTCATTATCATGGCAGTCAGTATGAACTCCTTAAGCATTTCTTTGGTAACATCATTATGGGGCATTTCGGCTGCAATATACTTCAATAAGGCTTTAAGGGAAGCATCTGTCAGTCTTAATTGATATACATTATGCTTCTCGCCATTGATCGTGCGATTAGGCAGTTGCGTTACGACCACAAAATCAGGATCTTTGTCTATAGCATATTGCTTTATTAGATTGAGTATCTGAGTTTGAAAGTTTTTAGCTGATTCAAGGGTTTCGCTATAGATTTCAGGAGCTATGCCCCCAGTGTCCTCAAGTATTGAAGAATCCATTACAAAATACTCTTTTTCTTCATCAGTTTCTACAAAGGTACCTGCCGCGGATGTGGGAATTTTAATGATAAATTTCATTCTCGGAGATTCTTCTGTAAAATCATTATCAATCCATATAGAAGTCTGTTCAGTTATTCCCTGTAAGGTAGCAGCCATATCTAATTGAGCTTTCAGTATAGTTTGTTCGTTGTTTTGAGAGACCTTTTGGTGAATATCCATTTTTAGACCGTTAAGCATAGAGACAAGTGGTTCAAATGCCTCAGCTTTCATAATTGTCGAGTCTAGTGTAATGCTTTGGATTTCAAAGGATGAATGGCTTTCATAAGAGCGTATGTCATTAGTTTTTTCAAAAGCATTCATAAGCTCCATTTTGTTTTGTGTTGCACATCCGGTCAGCGCGCTTAATAGTATAAACATAATAAACAGCACAGATACTAATTTGCATACTTTTCGCATATTTTCCCTCCTTTTGGATTATGACTAAACTAATAATTTCTTTTAGTATGAGGTTAAAAAATTTCGAACATTCGTGGAAATATTTAGCTGCCAATATAAATGAGAGAAAAGCGATCGATACAATTAAAAAAGTTTGCAACATACCTCTTTACCGGATATAAATAGGCACATTTGTGGCTGAAATATTCCTGCGTAGGATAGTGGGACTGAATTTTAGTCCTATATAACTGCTCATTGGAAAGACACCCATAATATTTCCTCCTGTTAAAACTAGAAAGTCACAAGTAAAATCCCCCTGCTAAGCAGCAGAGGGATTAAAAACTTTATATGGGATTATTTTTGAACCTTAACTGTAGTTTTACCAACTACCAGATAACCGTTAACATATCCACGGAATTCAATTGTTACTTCAGGAGTACTCCAATTAAAATCAGAGCGTTCAAACTTAAATTGTCCTAGCTTTGCCTGATTGTAATACCCATTATTGCTGTTAAGGGCATTTACACCATTAAGGGTTACGGTATTAAGGTCAAAGCCCTGAGTATTGTATCCTGATGGAAGGTCAACACGAACAGTGAATACACCATTATTTCCTTTAATAACCTTAGGAGTTACTTCTATATTTGCTGAGATGTATACAGTAAACTTCTTTTCTATGGTGGTACTAAGTCCATTAGTACCAGTTACTGTAACAACTACAGTATATACTCCAGGTTTATCGAGCTTAATACTTGAACCGTTAGTAACGGCCTTTCCAGTATTATCGTTAGGTCCGTAAACAAGCATTTTTTCATTAGCGATACCTAAATGGTCTTCCTTTACTACGTATAGTAATTTTAGTGTACTGCCAAGAGCATACTCAGGGTTTAGATTCATTACTACAGATGGTGAAATGTTATTAATTATTATTTCGTCTGTATTTGCAGACTCGATATTTCCAGCGATATCAACCGAGTAGAAGGATATTTTGTAGGTACCTTCATCTTTAACTATAAATATATTACCTTCTAAATAATCGCTGCCATTTATTGAATAGTAGGTTTTAGCTACACCGCTTAGCTCATCTATTGCAGTTAATTTTACAGTTATCTCGTTCTTTGATGAATTTACAGATTTATCGAAGATAGTAACAGGTGCTGTCTTATCTATTTTTACATCAACCGTATTAGCGGACTCAGTATTTCCAGCAGCATCAACCGAGTAGAATGATACGCTGTGAGTACCTTCGCTGCTGATTACAAATGAAGTACCTTCTAAATATTCTGCACCGTCAACGGAGTAGAAGGTCTTATCAGCTCCGCTCAATATATCATTTGCCGTAAGTTCTATAGTAACATTATCTTTTGTCCAGCTTGTAACAGCATTAGAAGTAGTAACTGGAGCGGTTTTATCGATTTTAACTTCAACTGTTTTAGCGATTTCAATATTACCAGCTAAATCAACTGAGTAGAAGGAGACTTTATTGATACCTTCTTTGTTTACTGTAAATGAAGTTCCCTCTAAATAGTCAGAATCATTTATTGAATAGAAGGTTTTAGCAACACCACTGAGTACATCAGTTGCAGTTAGTTCTATAGTAACATCATCCTTTGACCAGTTAGTGGGTGCATTGGAGGTAGTAACAGGTGCAGTTTTATCGATTTTTGCTTCAAATGTTTTAATTGATTCAATATTTCCAGCTTTATCAATAGCGTAGAAGGATAAAATGTTAATACCTTCATCAATAATCGGGAATGAAACGCCAGTTTTCCAGTCAGAACCATTAATGGAATGGTAGACTTCATCAATTCCGCTTAGAGGATCCATAGATAGTAATTCTATCCAAGCAAAACTATTTTTCCAGTTAGTTGAATCTGAGGCAATTGTTACTGGCGCAGTTTTATCAATTTTAATGTAAATTGTTTGTACTGCTTCTGTATTACCAACTTTGTCAACAGAGTAGAAGGAAACTTTGTTTATACCTTCTTCGGTGATTGTAAATGAAGTTCCTTTTATAAAAGTACCCTCGTTTATGGAGTAATACGTATCTGCCACACCTGTTAGATTATCAGTAGAAGATAGAGTAACAGTTATTGGGCTTTGGTTTATCCAGTTAGCTGGTGCATCAGCGGTTGTTACTGGCGGTGTAGTGTCAATAATAAGCTTTGCCAGAACAATATTGGATCGTGCTGATTCGCCAAAGGAGTTACTAAATGAAGTAACGTAATATTCGTGATCTGCATAAGTAAGATTGTTAATAGTATAGGATAAATTGTTTATATTTTTTGCAACTACAACAGGGGTATTATCTATAATTTCATATATATTGTAGCTATTTGCATAGGTAACGAAGCTCCATGAGATTTGTGCACTTGTTTGACTCGTAAGCTTCAAGGTTGCTACTGGCGGCTGCATTATAGGATACACAATGTTTTCAGTGATTGTATTTGATACTGCTGATTCACCAAAACGATTACTAAATGCTGTCATCTGATAACTATGTGTACCTTCTGATAAGTTGAAAATTTTATAATTTAAAGCTGTTCCCTTGTAAAGCAGCTGCTTAATACCATTAGTTATCTCGTATACACGATATTCATTTGCCCAGGTAACAGTCTGCCATGATAGAGTAATGTTATTGACATTTTGAATAGTTCCAGCAAGTACAGGAGGCTGTACTATGGGCCAAACTAGCTTAAAGCTTGTAGTACTGTATGCTGGAGATTCGCCAAAGCGGCTGCTGAAGGAATGAACCTCATATTTGTAATCTCCCTCTGGCATATTTATAAAAGTTACACTTGTGCTGGTTACAGTCTGCTTTAAAACCTTCTGACCATTAGTGATTTCATATATCTTATAAGAAGTTGCATAGGAAGCGGAATTCCATTTTAAAGTGATATCATTTCCGTTGGCAATGCTGTTAGTTAAATTTGCAGGTGCCTGCATGATTGGGAAAACCAACGTAAAGCTTAGCTGGCTTCCTTCTGGTGATTCGCCAAAGCGGCTGCTGAAGGAGTAAACCTCATATTTGTAATTCCCTTCTGGCATATTTGTAAAGGTTACGTTTGTGCCAGTTATGGTTTGCTTTAAAACCTTTTGATTGTTGACAATCTCATATACCTTATATGAGGTTGCAAAGCTGACAGGGTTCCATTTTAAGGCAATATCGTTTCCATTAGGCAAAGTATAGGTAAAATTATCTGGTGCTGCCATTGTTGGGAAAACAATTGATAATGATACCTGACTTCCCTCAGATTCACCGAAACGATTGCTTACAGAGGTAACAACATATGTGTGGCTGCCTTCCTCTACATTAGTTAATGTTGCTGATGTTGATGATACGGTAGTTCTTAGAACCGGTTGTTCGTCAACTAGCTCATATACCTTATAATTGTTGGCATGTGTGACTGCTGACCAGGTTAATACTACATCATTTCCATTTTGAATTTTTTGTGTGAGATTATTTGGAGCAGTCATTTGTGGAAGAACTAAAGTAAAACTAATCTCTGCGCCGTTAGGAGACTCACCTAAAAGTGAAGATACAGAGTTAACAATAAAATTATAATCGCCGCCTGGCAAATTGGTAAAAACTGTACTTGTACTTGTTACAGATCTTTGTAATACGGGCTGTCCGTCTATCAATTGATAAATTTTGTAGCTTGTAGCATATGGTGCGGCTGTCCACCTTAGTGTGATATCATTGCCGTTTGCTATAGTATAGGTTAAATTTGTTGGCGGCTGCATTGTTTGTCCGTTTAAAGTTACAGTTATACTGCTTCCGCTTGCAGACTCTCCAAAACGGTTGGAATAAGAATGTATTACAAAATTATATTCACCTGGCGACATATTTGAATATGTCACTGTAGTACCGCTTATTGTACTTTTTAATACTTTTTGCCCATTTACTATCTGATAAACTCTATAGTTTGTTGCATTTGCAGCAGCTTCCCAGTTTAAAGCAAATTCAGTGCTGCTCTTAATTACCTGCACTACATTTGCTGGAGGCTGCATAACTGGAAGAACTAATGTAAGCATGATGCTGCTTCCATTCTGAGATTCACCAAAGCGGTCACTAAAGGAGTAAACTTCATAGGAGTAATCACCGCCGGGCATATTTGTGTAGGTTACAGTAGTTCCGGTTATAGTACTTTTTAATACTTTTAGACCGTTTGTAATCTGGTAAACCTTATAATTTGTTGCAAAAGGAACTGAATCCCATCTTAGGGTTATGTCATTTCCATTTGCAATGCTGTTGGTTAAGTTAGCTGGTGCCTGCATTACTGGAAAAACTAAGGTGAAGGAGGTTTGACTTCCTTCTTGAGACTCACCAAAGCGATCACTGTAGGAGCGGACTTCAAATGCATAGCTGCCAGCAGCTATTCTGGAGTATGTTATAGAGGTTCCTGTCACGGTACTCTTTAAAACTTTTTCTCCATTAATAATTTCATATATTCTATAATTGGTTGCAAAGCTGACAGGATTCCACTTTAATGTAACATCATTTCCATTTGCAATACTATGAGTGAAATTGCTTGGTGCCTGCATTGTTGGCAGTGTCAAGGTAAGTGAGGTTTGACTTCCATCCTGAGACTCACCAAAACGGTCGCTGAAGGAACGAACCTCATATAAATAATTGCCAGCTGCCATATTTGTGTAAGTTACAGATGTACCTGTTACTGTACTTCTAAGTACCTTTTCCCCGTCAATAATCTGGTATACCTTATATGCAGTTGCAAAGCTGACACCGTTCCATTTCAGATTTACATCATTACCATTTAGCAATGAGCTTGTGAAGTTTGCGGGGGCTGTCATGATTGGGAAAACTACTTCAAGCTGTGTAGAAGCTGAAAGTGGAGATTCACTATAGAGGGAATGTGCAGCAGTAACTGCGTAGGTATGGGATCCAGCCGCTGCATTAGTGATTGTATATGTGCTGGTCTTTGGAGCAGCAACTAGTGTTTTTTGACCATCTGAATTAATTTTGTAGAGGTTATAGTTTTGTGCATACTGAGAAGCTGTCCAGGTTAGTACGATATCATTTCCATTTTGCAGCTTGCTGCCTAGAGTTGCTGGTGCAGACATGTTTGGATAGACAATATCAACTGTAACAGGAGCGCATGGTCCAGATTCACCGTCTACACTTAGCGTTGACATAACATAGCTGTACGAACCTTCTGGAAGGTCGTTAAAAGTATAGGAGGTTGATGTGGTTGTACCAAGCAGCAGAAGCTGACCATCCATAATTCCATATACATTATAACCAGCAGCTCCGTATACTGAACTCCATGAAAGCCTTACGTCACTGGGTGTAATGAGCTGGAAGGATAGGTTGCTTGGCGGCAATAGATTATTGTTGTTGGTTTGTGCTGATACGCTGACCCCAGGAAATGCCAACAGGAAAGCGAGCAGCAGTGCTAGAAACCTGCTAATAAAACGTTTTTTCATGATAAGACCCTACCTTTCGTTGTGAAAAAGGTAAATTGGGAAATAGGTGACCTTAATTAAGGTCTATAGATTAGCTAACTATGTCCCCCGTGGTAACCGGCTGCCATCCACGTAATATAAAATTCGTGGTTCAGGCCCTTGGCTTTGCGTCTCATGGTTTCCCATGATTTGCCTTTTTCACTAATAATATATTTTATTTACGGATATATGAGTTTAGACACTTAATAAAAAATGAAGCAATACATCTTTAAGTTAAGAATTAATCGCTTCACTTGATTTATTAAGGTATATACCTATATATCTATATGCCCAATTATACCATATATACCCCTAATAAACAATAAAATAAATGTTTTACGGTTAAATGTAAATTATTAACATGAAGATGTAACTATTTATTATTATCATAGCCATATTAACTTTCGCAGTATATAAATATAAATGTACTGGTGTAATACATATATATTCGGCAGAGCTGTTTTGTATACACAATAAAGTTATAAAACCTGCAATAATAAGCCACTTATATTATAGATAACCAACTCTAAAACTCAAAATGCTTTTCGTTAGGAGTTGCCAATCTCTTTGTGATAAACAACTGGATAAATTTAATTTTGAAGTTGTTTATCTATAGTCTTTTTTATAACTCGGTAAATATATTTATTATAAGCTTTGATATAATTCAATATTATTATAAGAAAGGAAATGACATAATTGAGTATGGATATTGAGTATATACAACCCAATAATCCAACTGATGAAGAAAGACATAGAATGATGATGATTTCCCTAGAACAGGAAAAAAGAACTGAAGACTTTGATAATTTACTAAATCTGCTCAGTCCGCCTAGAGATATTACAAACATATTGCCCACAGGAGCCTGCAAGGGTATCAGGGTAGGTATTATCGGGGGAGGTGCTGCCGGGCTATCTTGTGCTTTTGAGCTTAGAAAGCTTGGCTTTGATATTACAATCTTTGAGAAGCAAACTGAACGCATTGGAGGCAGGATTTATACTTATTACTTTGATAAATATAAAAAATTTTATGGCGAGCTGGGAGCTATGCGTATACCTGCCAGCCATGAAGCTGTATGGCACTATATCAATCTTTTTGGTTTACAGACAAGACCATTTGCTCAGTTGAATGAAAATACTCTCTTCTATATAAGAGACAGACGAGCTAGAAATGATCCTCGAGGGAAGAGTGTAATGGAAAATATTTATCCTGCCTTTAATTTAACTCCAAGAGAAAGAAATACACCATGGAAGAAGCTGATTGACTATGCATTAAGTACTCAGCTTTTAAAACTAAGCCCAAATGTAAGAAAAGAGCTATTACAGGTTAAAAGAAGGTATTCAGCAGAAATTGATTATCTTGGCAGCATAAGCATACGAAGGATGTTGGAAACTATGGGCTTGAGTGAAGGTGCTATAGAGCTTATCTCGGGGGTTGTTCCTTCCTTAGGCAATATTTACTACAATAGTTATTTTGAACATATACAAGATCAATACAGCCTTGATTATGCTTACAGATATCAAATAGATGGAGGTACGGTTAATTTAGCTATTGCCTTTTATAATGCATTGATATCTGAAAACCCTAAGGAATATAATGGTATTCAAGTTAGTGCCTTAGGAAAGGTAGCTTGGAAAAATGGTAAAACAGTAACAGGTATATATAAGGGAGAAATGAACAGCAGGGTTATAATTGAGTATAGGGATGAACTGACTTTTCAAAGCTTTTACCAGAACTTTGATTATGTTGTTTGTACAATTCCTTTTTCCAGTCTTCGAAATGTGCTTATTTACCCTATGTTTAGCAGTACCAAAATGCAGGCAATAAAAGAGCTGAACTATCTGCCTGCTCAGAAAACAATCTTTATGTGTAATAATAGTTTTTGGGAAACATTCGATCCAAGTGCACCAATCGTGGGAGGCGGCTCATATACAGATTTACCTATTGCAAGCATATGGTATCCAAGCCGCTCAAATAATGAAAACTTCAAGGATGCACAAAGCGGTATATATTTTGGTAAGCATAAACAACATAGCATAAACAATAGACCAGGGGTTCTCATTGCCTCATACAACCAAAACCAAGATGCCATTAGACTAGGTAATTTGGACAGCAATGCACGCTTTATATCAATAAAAAGGCAGGTAGAAGCCGTCCATGGACTTCCATGGGGATATCTTGATACAATAGTGGAGGACTATAAAACAGTGCTATGGGAAAATGAACCAGGATTTTATGGCGGAAACTGTTACTTTATGCCTGACCAGCAGAGACTCTTTGCATACGCAGCAGCAAAGCCTGAGTATGACAATAAAGTGTACTTTGCAGGAGAACACGTTTCTCTGACTCATGCGTGGATACAAGGCTCTTTGCAGAGTGCAATGATGGTAGCTAATGATGTAGCGTATCATTGCAGAGAACATCAGAGGTTATAAATATTATTTATTGAATAATTTTATTATCCTGGCATGATATTAGAAAAGTCATTTATCTGTCTGGTTTTCTGATATCATTATATACAAAGTAGAATCCTTCAAATAATGCATAGATTTGCATTTTTTGGAGGATTTTTTAATGCGCTTACAAATATATGGATTAATAGTGATGGAAAACGGTTTCTATAAATGATATATTACACGCAACTAATGAAAAATCATGCCTTTAAAAAGTTCGCTTGGATTAAACTGACTTATTTCTGAAAGGCATGGTATTGTAAGGACTGTCGGTTATAGAATTATGAAAAATAGTACTATAAAAATATTGCAATGTAGTCAAATTTATGATAACATAGCAATATAGTAATGGAAAGCGGTTTCCATACAAAGCAATTTATAAAATCTTATTAAGAGGTGGTAGTAATAATGAAAAAGACAATCGCATTAGTACTGGCATGCCTGATGTTAGTTGGTCTAATTACAGGATGCACAAAAACTACTCCAGCACAATCCTCAGAAGTTGAGTCAAACACTAATTCATCTACAGAAGAAAAAAATTTTTCTGGAACCCTAAAGCTATGGTCTTTTACAGATGAAGTTAAAACAATGGTACTTGCTTTTGAAGAACAGTATCCTGATGTAAAGGTAGAGTACACCATGATTCCTATGACTAACGGCGAGTTTCAGACTAAGCTGAAATCGGCACTTCAAACTGGTGAAGTTCCAGATGTTGTGTCATTAGAAGCTGCATTTGTAAGAGAATATATAGAAAGCGATTTTCTGGCAGATGTATCTGATCTCCTGCCTCTCGCTAAGGAACTTGGAACATATCAGTTTACTATTGATATAGCAACATATGAAGGACAAACAAAGGCATTTTCATACCAAGCTACTCCCGGAGCTATGTTCTACCGCAGAAGCTTAGCTAAGGAATACTTCGGTACGGATGATCCAGCGGCTATACAAGAGTTGGTTTCAGACATGACAAAGTTTGAAGCAGCAGCTAAGACTATAAAAGAAAAGTCCAATGGAAATACTTATATGCTATGTTCAACTGGTGACTTTGCCAATTTGTTCTTTGCCAATCGTCAAACACCATGGGTTGTTGATGATAAGCTTGTAATAGATCCCAAAATAGATCAATTGTTTGAAACAGCAAAATCCTTTAGACAAAATGGATATGAAGCACAGGCAACACAATGGCAGGAAGGCTGGTTTGCAGGAATGAACGATTCGCTGGTTGATGCGAAGGGGAATCCCAAAAAGGTATTCAGCTATCTGCTGCCAACATGGGGACTGCCTTATGTATTGATGCCTAATGGAGCACCAAAGGTTGTAAAGGCAGAAAACACTGGCAAGGATAGTACTGTTGGAATTGACACTACCGGCGACTGGGCATGTATTAATGGACCAATGCCTTATCAATGGGGCGGTACTTGGATCGGTGCCATGAAGGATTCAAAAAATCTTGAGCTGGCAAAAGAATTTATTAAATTTTCCACTTTAAATGCTGACACACTGAAAAAATGGGCATTGGGTGTTTATACAAACGAATATTTGAAAAAAATCAACCCTTCAGTCGGGGATACATTGGCTCAGGGTGCCGGTGACTTCGTATCCAGTCAAAAGGTAGTTGAAGAAATAGTATCAGAATTTGACAATGCCGCAACAAGTAAATTCCTTGCAGGGCAAAACTCATATAAAGGCTTTGCGGCAGCAGCTCCAACAATAAGCTTAAAACTTATACAGGCTTCGGATGATGCTATTCAGCGTTCCCTAAATGATCCATTAAGCAATTATGCAGCTGGAAAAGCTTCAAAGCAAGAAGCAATTCAGCAGTTTAAGGATGCAGTTAAAAATGCATTGCCGGATATAATAGTAGAATAAATGATATAATCAGAATAAATGATATAATCAGAATAACTGATACAATCAGAATAACTGATAAAATCAGAATAACCTGTGGGTTTCGATTTGGCATAGGTTATTCTGATTAATCATATAGAGAAACAACTTCAAAATTAAAACTTTCCAGTTGTTTCTCACAAAGAGATTAGCAATTCTTAACGAAAAGTATTTTGAGTTTTAGAGTTGGTTATCTATAAAAGCGTCACTTAATTTTAGCAAGGAAAGGGTGATTGTGAGTTGGCTGATAGTGCTGTAAAAATAAAAAAATCCAGACATAGATTTAACAAGAACATTTATGGTTATATTTTCACCGCTCCCTTTATTATAGGATTTCTTCTATTTAGTCTTTATCCCTTATTATATACCTTTTATTTAAGCATAACAGATATGACCATGATGAAAAAAAGCTATGAAATAGTAGGATTGGATAACTTTACTAAGTTGTTTTCAGATAAGTTCTTTATACAGGCACTGAAAAATACATGGAAGATTTGGCTTTTGAACTTTATTCCGCAAATAGGAATAGCAATGCTTCTGGCAGTGTGGTTCACTAGCCAGAGATTAAAAATAAAGCTTGTAGGCTTCTGGCGTACAATATACTATCTGCCTAATCTTTTAATGCCTGCTACTATTGCGATACTATTTTTTAACCTTTTTTCATTATATGGACCTGTAAATCAGTTTACTGTAAGGGCTGGTATATTAAATGAAGCAATAGATTTTTTTAGAAGCAATGGCTGGACACAGAGTATCTTGATTTTTGTACAGTGGTGGATGTGGTTTGGTGCTACCTTAATAATATTGATGGCAGGTATGACATCTATATCTGCGACATATTATGAAGCTGCAATGGTGGACGGAGCCAATGCATGGCAGATGTTCAGGAAAATAACACTGCCCCTGTTAAAGCCTGTACTTGTATATACATTAGTTACATCCCTGGTAGGCGGTATGCAGATGTTCGACATCCCGTATATGCTTACTGATGGCAGGGGTTCTCCAAATGGTTCTATTATGACACTAAATGTGCTTATGTACATGAAATTTTCCAGCAACAAGGGACATATCGGGGCTGCTGCAAGTGTTGGAGTCATGATATTTATTATTACCTGTACGGCTTCATTGCTGGTATTTAAGGTATTACAGGAAAGACGAGATGCAAACCCAAAGAAGGTAATAAAAAGAACTGTAAGGGAGGGAAAACATGAGCTATGCAGTTAGAACAAAGCTGTTACGTGTTTTAGTATACTCAATATTGATTTTATTACTGGCTATGTGCGTGCTGCCTATATGGATGCTGCTTGTTAATGCAACACGCTCAACTGCTGAAATACAGCAGGGAATAAGCTTGATTCCAAGTAATAATATGATAAATAACTGGAAAAACTTAACTGGAAGAGGCTTCGATATAATGAAGGGATTTCTCAACAGCTCAGTAATCGCAATATCTATAACAATAATTACAGTTTATTTTTCCTTGATGTTTGCTTATGCAATTCATGTATATGATTTTGCATATAAAAAGTTCTTATACGGCTTTGTGCTGGTTCTTGTAATGGTACCAACACAGGTTGCAATTATTGGGTTCTTTAGATATATGGCAGCATTAAAGCTTACAAACTCATATATCCCGCTGATTTTGCCGGCAATAGCTGCACCAGCATCAATATTTTTTGCCAAACAATATCTTGAATCAGTAATAGTAAAGGATTTGATTGATGCTGCAAGAATTGATGGATGCAGTGAGATTACCATATTTCATAAAATAATGCTTCCCATTTCAAAGCCAGGAGCATTTACCATGGGAATATTCGCCTTTGTTGGAGCTTGGAATAATTTCTTTACCCCATTTATTTTAATATCCAAAATGGATAAATATACTCTGCCCATGCTGGTGCAAACCTTGCGTGGAGATACTTACAGAACAGAGTATGGAAGTATATATCTAGGACTTGCGTTATCTATAATCCCAATAATTATAGTTTACACTATTTTTTCAAAATACATTGTAAGCGGTATTTCTATGGGAGCAGTTAAAGAATAATGACTGATTGAATAGAGTTTTTGTTTATTATATAATTTAAGTAAAATTGGGGAACTGAGGTATAAATTATGGTTACTATATATGATGTTGCAAAATTGGTGGGATGCTCTCCCGGAACTGTTTCAAAGGCTTTTAATAACTATAATGGTGTAAACACAGATACTTACAAAAAAATAATGGAGGCTGCCGAGCAGCTAGGTTATACACCAAACACCAATGCAAGGGCACTTGCCACTAAGAAAACTTGGCTGTTAGGGGTTCTTTTTTCTGAGGAACTAGGTACTGGTATTGTGCATCCTCACTTTAGCGAAATCCTCCAGAACTTTCAGTCCAGAGCCGGCAATTACGGCTATGATGTAGTTTTTGTAAACAAGAGATTGGGAAATAGGGAAGCATCATACTATGAGCATTGCTTATATAGGGGTGTAGATGGGGTGCTTTTAGCCGCTGGTTCAATCTATACCAAAGAAATCGAATGTGTTTTACAGAGTGATTTAAAAGCTGTTTCGGTAGAAATGCTTTACCCCGATAAGCATACTGTAATATCGGATAACAGAATGGGAACTTTGCAAGCACTAGAATATCTTTACTTTTTAGGACACAGAAAAATCGCTCATATAGCATGTCCCCTTTACAGTATTGCTGGAAGTGAGCGTCATAATGCATATAAAGAGTTTTTAAAGAGTAAGGGACTAGAGGAAAATCCAAAATATCTTGTAGAGTGTAAAAATTTCTCCCATGAGTCAGGGGCACAAGCTGCCACAGAGCTTTTGCAGCAGTCTTGGGAAGACTTGCCCACAGCAGTGTTTGCAGCTTATGACGACATAGCTTGTGCAGCAATGACAACCTTTAGGAGCCAAGGCTTTAGGATACCCGATGACTTATCAATAATTGGGTTCGATAATGTTATGATGTCTGGTTTTACGTCTCCGCCATTAACTACTATAGAACAGGATCGGGCTTTAATAGGACAAAAGGCGGCAGATATATTAGTAGGTATGATAGAGAATAAGCCAGATGAGGAGCCTTTTGAGCTTCGTATACCGACAAAGTTGATTGTCAGAAACAGCTGTGCTCGTTTGTGACATAAAAATAACAAGGAGGTAAATAATGAGTTTTAATAAGGAATTTATTTTTGGAGTAGCAACCTCATCTTATCAGATTGAAGGCGGCTTTGATAAGGGTGGAAGAACACCTTCAATTTGGGATACCTTCGCAAAGACAAAAGGTAAGGTAGTTAATTTTGACAATGGTGATGTTGCCTGTGACCATTATAATAGATATAAAGAGGATGTTGCCATCATAAAGGAACTAGGTGTAGATTGCTATAGGCTATCAATAGCTTGGTCCAGAATATTCCCGGAATACGGAAGATACAATTCGGAAGGAATGAAATTTTACAAGGATCTGCTTATGGAGCTTAAGCAGAATGGAATAAAAACTGCTGTAACACTATATCACTGGGATTTGCCACAGTGGCTGCAGGATAGAGGCGGCTGGGAAGAAAGGGAATGTGCCGATATCTTCCTACAGTATGCTGTTAAATGCTTTAATGAGCTGGATGATCTGACCGATATGTGGATAACTCATAATGAACCTTGGTGCGCTTCCTTTTTATCCAATGCCTTAGGAGAACATGCGCCGGGGAAAAAGAATATTACTTCTGCTCTTAAGGCTGCACACCATATTCTTCTCTCTCATGGGATGGCTGTAAGAGAGTATCGTAGTCTTGGCTGCAACAAACCTATTGGGATTACACTTAATCTAAGCCCTGCTTATCCAAGCAGCAATAGCTATGCAGATAAGCTTGCAGCATCTAATGCTGATGGTTTTCTCAACAGATGGTTTTTAGATCCTATTTTCAAGGGAAGCTATCCTTTTGATATGGCAAATCTCTATGCAGCTCACAGCTTAGGCTTTGAATTTGTAAAAGCTGGAGACTTTGAAATTATGATGGAAAAATGTGATTTTCTAGGCATTAATTATTATAACCGTACATTATCGAAATTCGATGCCGAAAGCTTTATGTTTTCAGCAGGTGCTGAGTCCAATTATGAAAAAACTGATATGGGATGGGATGTATCACCTGATGAGTTTATAGACTTAATAAAGATGATTCGTCAAAACTATACTGATTTGCCTATATATATTACTGAAAATGGTTCAGCGTGGACAGATATTGTTGAAGCTGGATATGTGCATGATGACAAAAGGACAGATTATTTGGTTAAGCATCTTAAAGCAGTTGCCAAGATGAATGAGCTTGGGCTGGATATTGCAGGTTACTTTTGCTGGTCTCTGCTGGACAATTTTGAATGGGCATACGGCTACACGAAAAGATTTGGAATAGTGTATGTGGATTTTGATACTCAAGAGCGTATTAAGAAAGATAGCTTTTATAGATATCAGCAGATAATCAGAGACAGGACAGTTTAATTTCAGATATACAAAATAAAGTATCGCAGGTACACCTTATATAGTTGCCTGGGATACTTTATTTTGTATATTTACTGAAATATAGGGAAGCAATCATAAAACTTAACTTATTCATGTATAGTAATATTATATAAATACCGAAAAAATTTTACATTTACCAAGGTGAGAAGCGGTATTTATATTTGATAGAACACGACATAGCTATTCCCGATGTAATTTCTTTAACGTGTTCTATATAGATAAAGCATATTTTTTATAGAACAATAAAGGTGAATGTAATATAATGACGAAATATAGAGAATAAAGTAAAATGTTACACAAAACACACAAAAGTGAAAAGGTTTCCAAGACTATATGTGTCCAAATTTATTTTTTAAGGTGTGATTTCTATAAATGAACTTAAGTTATTTTGATATTGCATGGTTTTCAAAGGTTGATGGACCGGGAAACAGAGTAGTGCTGTACACACAAGGATGCAACTTGGCGTGTCCTTGGTGTCATTCTCCGCACTCTCAAGGTAAAGCATCACCTATTTTATTCAATATAAAAAGATGTATAGGGTGCAATATTTGTTTGGAAGCTTGTAAAAAGTCTGTCCACTATATAGAAGCTGGAATGCATAAGCTTAACAGGGAAAATTGTATAAAATGTGCCAGATGTATAGAAGCATGTCCAATGTCTGGGTATGATAATTCCGCAGGAGCATTAATACTCCCAACTAAATCAGCAGACGTTCAGGATGTGTTTAAGCTGCTGCTGCCTCAGCTTGATGTGCTTAAAAATATAGGGGGTCTGACTATAAGCGGAGGAGAGGCACTGCTGCAAAAAGAAGCCGTTCTTGAGCTGCTAAAGCTTTGCTGGACAAGGGGTATACATACGGCAATTGAGTCCTCTCTCTCTCTGCCGAAGTCTGCATATGAATATGTAGGGGAATACGTAGACTGCTGGCTGATTGGTATGAGAAATACCACCTTTGAAAATAAGGATGAAAGTATCAATGATGATATGGTTGAAAATGTAAATTATATAGCATCCTTAAATAAGAAGGTAATTGCACGGCTTCCTGTTATAAAGGGTTTTACAGATTCCAAGGTACAATTGGATAGGGTTGTAAAGTTGTTGAAAATAGGTAAGTCCAAGGATATTCAAATTTTACCATGTAATATAGATATGGAGCATTACTATATACTATCAGGTCTGAATTTGGAGCTGGAGGTTGAGAAATTAATTCCTAGTGAAGCGGAGATATCTGATGTAGTAAGGTTTTTTAATAAACAAGGCTTTAATGCTGACGTTATTGTGTAGGATTTTTGATACTAAACGTATCAAATATATATATATCGGAATGGAGGAGAACTATGCAAAATTACGAAGTTGAAAGAAGTGAAAGAGTCACAAAACTACTGAAGGCTTTATATGAGAGGGGCGAAAAGGATAGAAGCTCCGAATGGTTTAAAAAGGAGGAGCTTGCAAATATTGCAGAGCTTTACCCGGATGAGCCGGTTATTATAAGAAAAGCACATGCTATAAATGAAATGCTGACTAAAATGACTGACAAGGAAATTTCTAAAAGAACTCTTACATATGATATTGCCGACGGAGAGCTTATAGTAGGAGTTATACCTATGGGTTCAAACGGTCTTGGAAAGGTGTTTCCAAACTATCTGACAGTAAATGAACAAAGGATTGGTTCATTTACCAATAAAAGTGAGCTTGCGCTTTTAGGACATAATACAGTAAACTATGATAATCTGCTGAGTAAAGGTCTAAATGGAATTATAGAGGAAGCAGAAAAAAAGCTAAAGGAGATACAGAATCTGGATTGTATCAATGAAATTGATGATAATGATACACAAAATAAGATAGATTTCTATAAAGCAGTTATTATTAGCTGCAAAGCAGTTTCGGACTACGCTGTAAGATTTGCAGATTTAGCGGCTCAAAAGGCAGAGGAAACTAGCGATGGCAAACGAAAACAGGAGCTTTTGGAAATTGCAAGAATATGCCGCAAGGTTCCCATGGAAAAGCCGGACACCTTCCATGAAGCACTGCAAAGTATTTACACCTTCCATTTAGCTTTACACGCAAGCATGAACCTGTTATCTCTTGGTCGCTTGGATCAGGTATTAGTCAAATATCTGGATCAAAACAAGATAAATGATAAAGAATATATAGAACAATGCACAGAGCTTTTTGAATGCTTTATAATAAAGGCTGCTTCAAGACTCAACTTTACAACTGAATATCTGCTGGAACAGGATCATATGGACAACAATGCTGCTCTTGGTGTTCATCCGTACTATATTGACCAAAGGGCTGGTGTTAATAACTTCTTGCAAAACATTATAGTGGGCGGAAAAACTCCAACGGGTGAGGATGCTTCTAATGAAATGACCTATATCATATTAGAGGCTTTTGAAAATGTGAATCTTTCTACACCGGGAATATATGTTAGAATGTATAAGAATTCCCCCAATAGGTTAAAGGAAAAAGTTGCAAAAATGCTTTCCAAAACAAAGAATCTGCCAGGCATACTAAACGACGATGTTTTAATACCTGCACTTTACAATGCACTTGTAGAAAATGAGGTTCATGAGGAAATGCCTATACTGGAAGCTTTAGATGCAGAAAATGCTGAGTACTTCAGACTGGCTAATGACTACTGTGTAGACGGCTGCTGGGAACCTATACTAAATGGGGAATCTGACTGGACCTTTGGTATGATTAACGGAATGGTCATACTGCAATGTGCCCTTAATCAAGGTGCAACCCTAGATCCAAATCCGGGAATGCTTCGTGGGGGCAAAATGAGCTATATATCGCCCAAGGTTACAGATTATAAATCCTTTAAGGAAGCCTTTAAGGGGCATATGCAGTTTTTTGCAGATCAATCAACCTTTGGCTTGTATGCCTACTATATGATGGACGAGTTTGTAAATCCATCGCCTTTATTCTCCTCAGTCTTGGGAACCTGTATGGAAAACGGAAGGGATAAATCATGGGGAGGACCAAAATATAATATTGGCGGAACTATAATGATAGGCGTGCCTGATATGATTAATACCATGGCTGCAATCAAAAGATGGGTATTTGACAATAAAAAATACACCCTTGATGAAGTACTTGATGCAATGAGAAGCAATTTCAAATCCTTACTGGAAAATGATGAAAAACGTCAAAAGAAATATGATGAAATGAAGGTTGACTTTGATACAAACTCACCAAAGTTTGGAAATAATGATGACGAAACAAATGAAATAGGCAATTTTATTCTCGACGTTTACTGCGAAGCTATAAAAATCTCCAAAAAAATGGCGGACAGAGTGTTCTTAAAATCAGTTAGAGATTTGCCTGAAAAAGAAAAAATTGAAATTCTAAGATTAAGAAGAATCGCTGGATATTACGGAGATGCAATGCAGAATAAGTTTGGAAAAGACTTCAATATAAGATTTACTACAGGCTGCGGTACTTTTGAGCAATACCCACTGCAAGGTATGGGTATAGTTGCATCACCAA
Organism: uncultured Clostridia bacterium; assembly: GCA_937930535.1. Taxonomy (GTDB): domain Bacteria; phylum Bacillota; class Clostridia; order Lutisporales; family Lutisporaceae; genus CALGKJ01. The sequence continues at coordinate 662 of CALGKJ010000140.1, read as the reverse complement.
ACAGAGCTTCCGGTGCTCCTTTAGCAGCAAACCTCGCGCCCTATCCAGGTACGGTTGAAAAGCCGGCTGCCTATATATTTGAAGCTTTAAAGAGCTTAAACCTGAAAAGAATGTCTGCTGGTGCTATTACTGATTTGTGTATAGATGATACTATGAATCATCCAGCTTATATCCTAGAGCTTATTAACAAATTTATTGAGAACGAAGGTAATATGCTTACCTTGGCAATAGGAGATAAAAAGGTATTTAAAACTATTTATGACCTATCTGTCAAGGCTAGCAAGGCTGTTGATAAAAAGCCTATCTATAAGGAGCTGGAGCAGTATAAGGATATAAATGTACGTGTAGGGGGCTGGCAAGCACCATTTGTATCTATGAATCTTGCACAGCAGGAAAACTATGTGCTTAGGATATTGACAAAGTAGAGGATATAGTTATAGAGAAACAACTTCAAAATTAAAACTTTCCAGTTGTTTCTCATAAGGAGATTAGCAACTCTTAACGAAAAGTATTTTGAGTTTTAGAGTTGGTTATCTATAAATACTACTATATACATTAAACAGTAAAAGGAAGTACCTTGATAATTGGAATATGCATTATCAAGGTACTTCCTTTTGATTTCTAGCAAAACTGCTATTTTTTCACTGTAAATCTACAGCAGC
>CALGKJ010000139.1 GCA_937930535.1 uncultured Clostridia bacterium | reverse complement strand
CTCTTTATAGATAACCAACTGGATTAATTTACAGCTAAATAATAAATGACGAGGTGGGTACATGGATTTCAGACAAATTGAGGCTTTTATTCAGGTAGTACGATTAAAGAGTTTTTCCAAGGCAGCAGATGCTATTTTTCTGACTCAGCCTACGATTAGTTCTCATATTAATACTTTAGAAAATGAATTAGGGGTAAAGCTTATAGACCGTTCAGGCAAGGAGATAGTGCCGACTAAAGCGGGAAAAATATTTATAGATTATGCCAATAATCTAGTTAATATAAGGGATAATGCAGTTCATACTCTGAGTGAGTTTTCTAATAGATTGGAGGGCAAGCTTGAAATAGCCTCCTCAACTGTGCCCGGTCAGTATTTACTGCCTCAACTTATGAAAGAGTTTTTACAAAAACATTCAAAGGTTAATTTTTCTATACTACAGTTTGATTCAAAACAGGTAATAGAGGAGCTTTTGGAGAAAAATATAGAGCTTGGAATTGTTGGCACGATGATAGAAAATAGCAAGATTGAATATATACACCTTATAGAGGATAATCTTGTACTTATTACCCCCAATAACGAAAAATATTCACGCTTTACTAATGATACTATTACAATTGACATCATAAAGGACGAGGATTTTATAATTCGTGAATCGGGTTCTGGTACAAGGCAGGAGTTTGAAAGAATATTCAATGAAAGTGCAATTAACTTTAAATCTGTTAATATCGTCGCTCAAATGAATAGTACTGAATCAATAAAACAAGCTGTAAGCATGGGCTTAGGGGTTTCCATTGTATCACTGGTAAGTGTTGAGGATTATATAAAGTTTGGACAGCTAAAGGCATTTAAGATTAGCGGAGTCGCTTTAAAAAGAGCCTTTTATTTAGCTTATCATAAAAATCGCCCTCTATCTCCTCTTACTACTGCTTTTTTGAATTTCAGTATAAAATATTATAAAGATATGCATTGTTAGAAATGCATATCTTTATAATTGTCTTCATTATATACTAATATTTTATTGTCTGATAATAGTTGAGCGCAGACCCCGTTTCCATCACGTTGTTTACCGCTAAAGCTTCCATCGTATATTTTACCACAGCCGCAGGATGGACTGCGTGATTTTAGTATAGCGGCTTCACATCCAAACAGCTTTGCCAGCTTAAGTGTTTCATTGGCACCTTTTATAAACTCCTCTGTTGCATCGTCTCCATTTTTTTTTAATACCCTTGCTTTGCCGTTTAATACATCAGCTCCATCTCCGTCGATAATTTCTGCCGGTAGTCTTGGTGTAGTTAGCCCCCCAAGCTGCTCTGGACACACTGGAATGATGGTTGAGCCCTTTATATCATTCATCAAGGCTTCACTGATATTATTGCTTCCGTTATATTTACAATCAATACCCAACAAGCATGCACTAACAATTAGTTTCATTATATCACTTCCAATTTACTTAATCTCAACAATGGTTGCACCAATACCGCCTTCATTGAATCCTCCGCTTCGATAGGTTTTTACATGCATATGACTCTTTAAAAGCTGAGTTATGCCCGCTCTTAATGTGCCTGTGCCTTTACCATGAATAATTGTTACCTGTCCTAAGCTTGCAAGATATGCATCATCAATAAATTTGTCAACATTCATCATAGCTTCCTCCAGCAGTTGACCTCTAACATCTATCTGAGTTGATGCGCTTCTTACCTTTGAGGATTGAATGCTCTTATTTCCTGTTTTTACTGGTTGTTTTTCCTGCTCATTATCCAGCTTCAAATTATTTATATTGGCATTTATTTTCATAATACCTGCCTGCACCATAAGATTACCCTCTTGATCTGGCAAAGTAAGTACATAACCTTTTTGATTAAGGCTTAAAATTTTTACTGTATCACCAAGCTTAAGATTTTTAGGCGGATTATGACTCACCTTTTTAAATACGGCGTCTCCTATTTTTTCTTCTATCTCATCCTGCTTGTGTTTAATTTTTAGTCTCGCTTTCTCTATTAGTGCCGATTTTTCAGAAGACTCTTTTTCTATAGCTTCCCTTAATTCTTTTATTAGAAGCTCCGCTTCCTCCTTGGATTTTTTTACGATCTCAAGGGCTTCTCTTTGTGCATCTCTTATTACCTTATCCTTCTGAGCCTCTATTTTATCTATTTTTTGCTCAAGCTCTTTATGCTTGCGCTCCATATCTATTCTGTATCGTGCTGCAACATCTCTTTCTTCTTCTGCTTTTTTTCTGCTTTCTTCAAGGTTTCTTATTACATCCTCAAATTCAACTGCATCCTTTGATATAAATTCCTTTGCTCTTTTTATTATATCGTCGCTTAGTCCAAGCTTTCTTGAGATTTCAAAGGCATTGGATTTTCCAGGTACACCAATTAAAAGCTTGTATGTTGGTCTTAAGGTGGCAACATCAAATTCAACGCTTGCATTGCAAACTCCCTCAGTTGACAGCGCATATACCTTGAGCTCACTATAGTGTGTCGTAGCGATAGTTCTTATTTCCCTTTTATGAAGCAGCTCCAAAATTGACATGGCTAATGCAGCTCCTTCTGTAGGGTCAGTACCAGCACCTAATTCATCAAACAATACCAGAGAGTTTGAGTTAATATTCTGCAATATAGATACAATGTTGGTCATATGGGATGAAAATGTACTTAGACTCTGCTCAATGCTCTGTTCATCGCCTATATCCGCAAAAACCTCATCAAATATGGCAATCTCACTATAATCTCCTGCCGGAATATGCAATCCTGCCTGAGCCATTAAAGCAAGAAGTCCAACGGTCTTAAGTGTTACTGTCTTACCGCCTGTATTTGGTCCTGTCACCACCAGCGTATTAAAGCTTTCACCAAGGTAAATATCTATAGGAACTACTATATCTGCCTTCAGCAACGGATGTCTTGCCTTTTTAATATTGATTATTCCCTGATTGTTAACCTTGGGTTCCGTACATCTATATTGGAGTGAAAGCTTTGCCTTTGCAATAATAAAATCTAATGTGGCTAGTATTTCCATATTAGTTTTTATTCCTTCATATTTATCTTCAACCATAGAGGTAAGCTCTGAAAGTATCCTTTCGATCTCTTCCTCTTCTTTCAGCTTTAACTGCTTTAAGTCGTTGTGCATATCTACAATTGCCATAGGCTCAATAAATAAAGTAGCTCCGCTTCCTGATTGATCGTGTATTATTCCTGGCACATTGGCTCTAAACTCCTGCTTAACAGGTATTACATGTCTGTCACCTCGTACCGTAATAATAGGCTCCTGCAAGTACTTTTGGTATGTTGATGAGGATATCATATGATTTAACTTTTCTCTAATAGAAAGATTCTTGTCTTTAATTTTTCTTCTGATGCTGTGGAGTGTTGAGCTTGCCCTGTCGGATATTTCCTCTTCACTTTCTATAGCATTTAATATTGCTTCTTCTATGTTTTTTTGTGTTATCAATGTTTCAATATAGTATTCTATTACGGGAAAGCTTTCTTCTCTTTTATTTTCATTAATAAAAATTTTCAGCTTTCTGCTGGTTCTAAGTGTGTCTGCCACCTTGAGCAGCTCCCCCGGAGCCAGCACCGCTCCTATTTTTACCTTTTTTAGTATAGCTCTTATATCATGTAATCCATTAAGGGGTATACTCCCCTTTTTTAGTATTAAATTTACTGCCTCAGTAGTTTCCTGCTGAAGCTCCTTTACCTCATTTATATTATTTACAGGTTTGAGCTCCTCGGCTAAATCTCTACCCATTGTGGATACAGTATTTTCACATAGTAAGCCTATAATTTTGTTGTATTCTAATATTCTCAATGCTTTTTCATTCATATTATTCACCTCTGATTTTATAGATTAGCAACTCTAAAACTCAAAATACTTTCGTTAAGAGTTGCTAATCTCTTGCTTGTTTACTCTAGTTCATTTTCTATATAGGTTTGCAGCCAGAAGCAAAATTCTGTGCCCTCATCCTTTACACTATTTACTGTAATTTCACACTTATGGGCGTTTATTATGTTTTTAACTATTGCAAGACCTAACCCTGTGCTTTCATCTGGATTGCTTTTATTGGATGTGTAAAATCTATCCCATATAAAAGGTAAATCCTCCTGAGATATTCCCTCTCCAAAGTCTCTTATACATACATATATCCTATCATTCTGTCTATAGGTATTAATTAAAATATTTCCATAGTCATAGGAATGCTTAAGAGCATTATTAAGCAGATTTATCAGTACTTGTCTGATATAATTCTCGTCAGCAATGCAAAGTAGAATGTCATCAGAAACACTATTATACTTTATTGAGATATTTCGCTTAGTTGCAATTGGGTATATTTTCTCAATCATTCTCTTTATTAATGCATCCACGCTAAAGGGCAGCAGCTTAAGCTGAGTATATCCCGCTTCAACCTGGGATAGCTGTAGTATTTCATTAACCATATTTCTCAGCCGCTTAGATTCCTCAAGTATAATTGAAAGATATCGGTTTCTATCTTCTTCGGTTTCAACAAAACCATCAAGCATTATTTCAGTATACCCCTGCAAGTAGCTGAGAGGAGTTCGTATTTCATGAGAGACATTTGCTATGAATTCTCTTCGGATCTGCTCTACTCTTGATAACTGTTTAGCCAGATTATTGATAGTTTCTCCTAGCATCTTTATTTCATCGCTGGAATTTAAGCTTATTACAGTATTATAGTTTCCCTTAGCTATTTCCTTTGCTGCATTATTGATATTAAATAATGGTTTAGAGAAGCTCCTTGATAACAAATAAGATATTGTTGATGCTGTTATTATTGCTCCTATATAAATAAATAAAAACATTTGCTTTATAGCACTTTTAATTGATTCCAGGTGACTTATTTCTGTTACAACGTAAACTGCACCTGTTAACTTATATGCATTTTCATTGCTGTCGACAAACTGTTCGTCTTCAATTTGTCCGCTGGGTATATTTCTCATGTTTTTCATTATGGGTACACCTACTAATAGAGATCTTAAATTATTTATCATCAGGTTTTCTCTGAATATATAACCTCTATTAATGATTTCCTCCATATAGCCCCTTCCATATATCATGCCTCTTGTATAATCGGTACGCCCTTCTATGTCAGTAATTACGGAGTTTTCATCTGTAATAATTACAATATCATTTGGTTTCGTCATGACATCCCTGATGGGCGCATTAAATAAATACGGTGTAATGGCATAATGTCTTGCAATTTTTTCCGCTTTTTCTCTAAGCAGTCTTTTTTCCTGGTTGTATTGAAAAAAATTTAGAAATTGTGTTTGGAATATCATGCTTAAAAAAAGTAAAACTATTGTCATAAGTACTATACTTGTCCATAGCTTTACGACAATTCCACGGCTTTTCATCTTGGTACCTCTAATTTGTAGCCTACTCCCCATACGGTAGTAATATAACTACTATAATCTCCCATTTTTTCTCTCAGCTTCTTTATATGTGTATCAACGGTTCTTGGATCACCATATTGCTCATAACCCCATACTTTAAGAAGTAGCTGCTCTCTTGTAAACACTATCTTAGGATTGGTAGCTAAAAAAAGTAAAAGCTCATACTCTTTATTAGTCAGGTTAATAGGCTCATCATTTATGGTTATTTCTCTGGACAGTCTATTTATAAGTATGTCCCCAAGCATCAGGCTGCATGATGTATCGGTACTTCTTGCATCAGCACGCCTCAAAAGGGCTTTTGCCCTAGCAACAAGCTCCCTAGGGCTAAAGGGTTTGACAATGTAATCATCTGCCCCCAGCTCAAAGCCGAAAAGCTTGTCAAATTCTTCCCCTCTAGCTGTTAGTAACATAATTGGAACATTTGAAAGCCTTCTTATTTCTCTGCATACAGTCCACCCATCAATTTCTGGCAACATAACATCAAGTATTACTATATCAAATTTTGCATTTTTAAACATTTCCAGACCATGTTTTCCGTTAATTGCTTCAAAGGTATTATAGTTTTCCTTTTTAAATGCAATTTTTATAAGCTCTCGCATTTTATCTTCGTCTTCTACTACCAATATTCTTACATTGCTATCCATCATACATCCCCCTTGCTATGCTTAGTCAACACCTCTAAAGTAGTGCCCCTTTGTAAATCCCCTGCCTTTTATTTCATGTATGATATTCTGTTGTTCTTTAGTTTTATTAGTGTTTTTGGATTTAATCAGTTTAACTATATTATAAGCTTCCATTTCATTTTCGTAATAAAAATCCGCTCTTAATGAACTAATTCCTGCTGAAATTACATTATTTATGTCTTCAATTAAAAATAAAACATCACTGTTAAGTATTTTGCTTCTGCAAAATCCCTCCTGTAATATAGGAAAAACCTTACCTTTTTCATCTATTAGACCATACGTCTTATTATGCTTGTTACAGCCCTTGCAATTTCCTAGTAATGATAATGAACAATAGTCTGTAGTCATTACTGGAATATGTCCATATATTAAACCCTCTAGTCTTATATTAGTTTTTTGAGCGAGGGTTTTTATTTGTGCAGTATTTAACTCTGGCGAAAGACATATGCAGTTAATATTGCATTGGCTTAAATCAGCATAGTAATTATTTAAAGCACTCATTGATATGGAATTAAAAATATTGAAAGAATAATTTAGTCTTATATTATTAGGTGTATATTTAAAAGCAAAATTTAGCTGCCCAATATTTGATATTACAAAGCCTAGATTATCCCAGCCAATTATTGCTTCCCTCAGTTCTTTCTCTATTAGTTCCAATTCCGAATCTTTTGTTATTGTTGGTAATAATATATAGCATTTACGTTCATTAGCTTTACATAATTCAATTATATCTCTTAAAGTAGAATTTGAAAATCCCCAATTATACATTATGTAAACTACATCTGCACCCGCATGTATTGCACCCTTTGCACACTCCAAACTTCTGACAGATGCAACAACTTCTAGACTGTGGTGCTTTATATAACAATCGTCAGCATATTTATCTAATATGCTGGTATTTATTTGTGAGAGATTGCTTCGATTATTCAAATTGGCTCTTTTTATACTTAATTCGTGTACTGCTTCTCTTCTTAGCTCATTTATAACTCTGGCTGGCACATTGCAATTATCTTCTATTTCTACATCAATGCTTTTAAAATAAAAGGGTACATCTCCAGTCTTATTAAGCTGAGATATTAGCTTTTCCTTTGTTGTAGCTACTTTTTGCGCCAATTGCACTCTTTCCTTTACTGTACAGGATACTACATTTCCTTCATAGTCTGCAATTTCAATATTCGGGTAATTATCAACCTCTATTCTTAATTTACAATCAACCGGTATTTTTTTCCTGTTGGTATATGAATACTCTGTCAATGCTTTTTCGTATAGTTCTCTATCGATTATCTTATTAACAGCAGAATTTATCTCTATCTTTTCTCTGATAAAAATATCAGCTATTTGACCTGCTGCCACAGATTTTACAGCAGTACCCTTGGTCTTAATTCCGCTGATTGTTGTTCCAGTAGTATTACCGTTTTTATCTATAA
>CALGKJ010000138.1 GCA_937930535.1 uncultured Clostridia bacterium | reverse complement strand
GGTTATTGCCTGCCTGAATGTCCCGGCAATATAAACATCTCCGCAACCTTCTATCACTATAATGATGCAGTTGCCTTTAACAGGCTTGAAAATGTAAAAGCAGCATATAAAGGCTTTAAAACCAAAAATACTGCTGATGCTTGTATAGAATGTGGAAAATGTGAAGAGCTTTGTCCCCAAAAGCTTCCTATAATAAAACATTTGAAGGAAGCCCATGATCTGCTGAATTCCTAAACTAAAACCTCCTAAAAACACATAACTTAAACTGTATTATGTGTTTTTCAGGAGGTTTTAGTTTATATGCCGCTCTATTACAGCTCACTATTTGAGACCCTTATTAAGCTTCTATTCTAGCAAACAATTTAACTCCAACATTCATAAGAAGCTTATATAGCATGAAGTTTATTAGCAGATAAGCTGAAATAATTATTGCAAATACAGGCATTACACTAAGCTTAAACACTACAAGGGGAACAATGGTCAATGCAGCGATAAATATACAAGCCATCATGCTTATAACAGAATTAAAATTCTGCTTAACTGCTTTTTGTTCATTATCCCAATCAAGCTTAGGTGCTCTGAGGTCAATAAATATTCCTATAAATGAGGTGAAAAGAACTGCCATTATGCTTGCAGTAATACTAAGCAAAATCAGATATACAGGCATTTTGGCAACTATACCTGCAATTAAAAACATGCTTATTGTTCCCACCAAGCTGACTATTACACCCGATAAAACCTTTGCCATAATTTGATCCTTGTAGCTTAAAGGTATATATTTATTGAAATAGATGTTCTGCCCCTCTCTGGATATGGAAGTAGCCGCTATAGAGTTTGTGGCGGAAACAAATATGCTTATACCAAATGAAACTACAAGTATAATCCCTGCATATTTATCATTGCTCAGCACAGCAAAGATTTCTTGGAATGCACCAAAGCCACTTGGGTTTGCGGCTAGAGGTATTACAAAGAATATCGGCCATAGAAAATTCATTAATATGCAATTCATAAAGTATATTGGTGTTCTGAAAAGAAGTTTTATTTCCTTTATTATGTAGGATTTTATTATTGGTGTCTGTATAACATTTTTCTCATATTCCTTGCTGGAAAGTCTTCTTCTTTTGGAAGAAGTTTCTGAAACCCCAATTACACCTTTAAAATAAAGCAATTCCCCAAGGGTTAGAAAAATTACTATAAGTACAATTGTAAATGCAGCATAAAACCCAAAGTTGACTAAAGCTCTAACCTCTCCGGGACTTGTCAGGGCTATAGCAGCAAACCCGTTGCTGGGAAATATACTGTTAGATATTGATACTAAGGAATTATTGCCTTCTACCAGCATTTTTTGCAGTTGTTCCGGGGACATATTATTATTTACAAATCTTTGTATTATAACATTAAAGCCTATGGCTATAACCATTCCTATAATACCGCCGATCATTCTGAACAAGTCTCTTCGCTTACCTATATTTGTAAATCTCATTATTATCATGTTCAATATGGCAGCATACACTATTGGCACTATAGGAAGAGTAATGAATACAATTATTGCATATATAATATAAGGTATTCCTCCGCTGCTTTTTATACCAAAGGAAATCAAAACTGGTAAGAGAATGAAAAGCTCTGTTATATACTCATAGATTAATGTAACCGTAAATTTTGCCCCTAATATCTGGGACGGACGTAGTGGCAGCGGCAGGAGATTTTCAATATCACCAGAAAAATAGAAAACATTAATGACATAAAAAATTCCAAAGAAAAATATTGCCATTGCAGTTATCCAGAATCCAAGCACCAGTACTAAGCCTTCCTGTCTAATCATTGACAATGCATCATATATGGTGTTTGTCATACCCATTACCATAAAAAATAATGGAAGTATGGAAATAAATACAAACAGGTAAAGCAATGCTTGCCCCAACTTTTTCTTATTGCTTTTCTGTCCCTTTCCAAAAGCATTTCCAAAGCCATTTTTAAGAAGTATTTTTGTTAATCTAATATAATTACTCATTTTCAGTCATCTCCAAGAACATTTTTTCAAGTGATTCGTCAGTTTTAAGATTATTTCTCATTTCATGTACTGTACCATAGTATAATATTTTGCCTTTGTTAATAATTGCGATCCTGTCACAAACCTTTTCAGCTACCTCAAGCACATGCGTAGAGAAGAATACAGTTTTACCGCTGTTAGCATGTTCTCTCATCATTTCCTTTAACAGAAAGGATGATTTTGGATCCAGTCCTGTCATTGGCTCATCCAATATCCATACTGAAGGGCTGTGCACCAGTACTCCCATTATGACTATTTTTTGCCTCATACCATGGGAATAGCTGCTTATTTGATCCCCAAGCACATCAGTCATCTCAAACCTTCCAGAAAGCTCATCTATTCTCTGCTTTCTAAGCTCACCTGATACATTATAAATATCCGCCATAAAATTCAAATATTCTATACCCTTTAACCTTAGGAACATATCAGGATTGTCAGGTACAAAGCCAAACTGTTTTTTTGCTTCCAAGGGCTTTTCATTTATATCTATTCCATTGATCTTTATGCTGCCTTCATCTGCACTTAATATCCCCGTAATCATTTTTATAGTTGTTGTTTTGCCTGCTCCGTTAGGTCCCAAAAATCCGATAATCTCCCCATTCGGAATAGTAATATTAAGGCTGTCTACAGCTTTCCCTTTTGTGTTATAGCTTTTACTAACATTGTTAATTTCTATCATTCATTTCCCTCCGTTTACTTTTACATAGAAGTTATTATCTGAGTCATGCAGGATTATCAGCTCTGATCGACTCATCCTATAATTTCTACCGCTTCTGCATATTATAGTATTTTATACCTCTGTTAATATAACGTAAATCAAATAAAAAAGTTCTGCCTGCTTATAAATTTTTATCTATAACAAGTATAAGTTGAAACAATATATGCAAAATACTATACTTAAATTAGTAATTACATACTTTGGCAAAGGAGGCTGGGAATTTGTCTATTTATGATGAAGCTCTGGAATTTCACAAACAAAAAAGTGGTAAGCTGGAGGTTATTTCGAGAGTTGAGGTTAATACCTCTTATGATATGAGTCTCGCCTACACCCCTGGTGTTGCACAACCCTGCTTAGAGATACAAAAAGACCCGGATAAAGCTTACCTGTATACAAGAAAGTGGAATACAATAGCTGTTGTTTCAGATGGTACAGCGGTTCTTGGACTTGGTGATATAGGAGCGTTAGCATCTCTTCCAGTAATGGAAGGTAAAGCTGTTCTATTTAAAAAATTTGGTGATGTTGATGCATTTCCCATATTGGTAGATAGTAAGGATGTTGATGAGATAGTAGAAACTATAATAAGAATCTCAAAGTCCTTTGGTGGTATAAATCTTGAAGATATCTCCGCCCCAAGATGCTTTGAAATTGAAAGAAAGCTAAAGCAAAAACTTGATATTCCTGTATTCCATGATGATCAGCATGGAACGGCTGTAGTAACTCTTGCAGGACTGATAAACTCGCTTAAAATAGTAAATAAAAAGCTTGTTGATATAAAGGTTGTTATTAATGGAGCAGGAGCTGCTGGAAACTCTATTACGAGACTGCTGCTTTCCTCTGGCATAAAAAACATAATACTATGTGACAGAAAAGGTACTATATACAAAGGCAGAGAGCAAATGGATGTAGAAAAGTCAGCAATTGCGGATATAACTAACCCTGAGGCTATTAAGGGTCCACTTTCAGATGCTTTAAAGGAAGCTGACGTATTTATAGGAGTATCAGCACCGGGTGCATTAGATGCAGAAATGTTAAAAAGCATGAATAAAGACGCTATAGTATTTGCTATGGCAAATCCTGCACCCGAGATATTTCCTGATGAAGCGAAGTCAGCAGGAGTAAGAATAATAGGAACCGGACGTTCAGATTTCCCAAATCAGGTTAACAACGTGCTTGCATTTCCCGGCATATTCAGAGGAGCGTTGGATGTTAGAGCAAGGGATATAAACGAAGAAATGAAGGTTGCCGCAGCTTATGCAATTGCAGACTCTGTAAAAATCAAAGAACTAAACGAAGAGTACATAGTACCAAAGGCATTCGATATTAATGTGCAAAAAAGGGTTGCAGAGGCTGTAAGAAAAGCAGCCATATCAAGCGGAGCAGCAAGGATTAAGGGGGATGACTAATGGAAAGCTTTATGCTGGGAATATAAAACCCGGTGACGATCTTTGAAATTATCAAAGATCGTCCAACTACTGCTGTTGTATATGGGAATATTGGAATGGGACATGTTATTGCAAAAAAGGCTATGAGATAGCTCCTCATTTTATCTCATAGCCTTAGATTTATTTAATTCTACCAACTACATAGCTTACACTTAAGCTGCCTTCACCGATCTTCATTTCACCATACCAAACTTCATCATCAGGGTATTTTATTGATATATAATTTGACTTTGCTGTTGCAGGAGAAGCAAAAACAACATAATCCTCCAGCTCAGGAAACATTTTTAGAGAGTTCCCTAAAATAATATTTAAACATTCTGATATTGAAGCCTCCACTAGACCTTCTTCAACTTCTTCATCAGCATTAGCCATTGAGAACCTATGTGCAAAGGCTTTCGCAAGAGTCTCATCAAGAGATATTATAAACTGACCATCCAGCACGCCTTTAAGGCTTGTAAAGGCAGCATATTCCTTTAATTTAAGCAAGTTAGTTTTTGATATATCAGGATTAACTATGTCTATAGGTGTCTTAAGCTGTTCCGAAACAAAACTGCCTGCTGCTTTCAAAAGCGGCTTCATTATTTTGTCTATTGATATATTTACACCATCAATATCTTTATAAAGCGGCAGATAAAAAATGAATTCAGTTCCCATACCTGCTTTGGTTTTAACTTCTATTAAACCATTAATTTTTTCTACTTCTTTTTTTACTGCCGACAGACCTAACCCTCTTCCTGAAAATTCAGTTTGATTTTGTTTTGTAGTAAAATCATCATTGAATATAAAATTAATTATTTCATCCTTTGAAACTGAATATGCTGTTGCTTCATTAAGCAGTCCTTTCTCCACAGCCTTTTGGCGTATCTTTTCTATATCTATTCCTCGCCCATCATCTCTTATAGATATCACAATTTTTTCCTCTATTACCTTGATGCTACATAATATCTTTGCATACTCCTCCTTGCCCCTGAATATTCTTTCGTCTACACTTTCTATTCCATGGTCCAATGCATTTCTAAAAACATGTGTTAATGCCCTTGCAAAATCGTTATATTTATCAGATATCACAGGAAAGTCGCCGCCGCTTATGGTCATAAGCTTTACTTGCTTGCCCATACGCTCAGAAAGCTTTTCAACGTAACTAGGATATACCTTCATCAATTCCTTGAAGGATCTGCTCCTAAGTCTTCTCAGCTCTGGAAGCAGCCATTTGCAATCAACAGGAGATATAGATTTTAGTATTTTTTTCTCAAGCTCTATCAGTTTTCCCTTATCTATTAACATAGCACATTCCATATCCAAAAATCTGGATACGAATTGTTCTCCCATAATCTGCTTTATAATTGACATATCCTTATCCAACCAATCCAGCATATTAAAATCAGACATAAAAGCTCTGATTTCTTCAGGTTTCATGTCCAGCAGATCTTTTTTCATCCTGCTCAATTCATCTTCCATGCGGCTTAGGCCTTCTACCACATTATTCATATCCAGATGAGCAAAATTGCCTTTAAAGGTATGAATAGTTCTAAAAATCTCATATACAATATCTTCAACAGAAGCATTGATTGGAAAAGTATGTTCCAGCTTATCTTTACAAAATAGCTTGTACTCTTTTATGCACTCAACAAAATCACTATGGTTTATTATTATTTTGGCAACCATCTTAAAGGTATCTTTTTCCCTTTCTATTCTTTCTTCAAGAGCTCTTTTGTGGGTTATATCAGTAAGTATGGCCATAAACTTTTCACTTGCGTTGTTATGCTCACTATTGATAATTTTATATTCCAAGCAGATATTTCTGCCATTAATAACTACTTCATCAGATAATAGTGGTGTATAAATAGCTCTCTTTTCTACATTCTTTTCCCTAAGAACCTTTTCAAGCACTGATTCAAGAAAACGCTGCTGTTCTTTATCCTCTGGATATACAAGCTCAAAAAACTTTTTATTTTCTATCTCAGTTTTAAATATATTTATGCACTCAAGACTATACTCTGGATCAATTATCATATCTGAACCAAATGTCAAAAAGCCCTGCTCAGTATTATTTAATAAATTTTTAACAGCAGCAATCCTGCTATTGAGGACATTTGCTAAATCCTCAGTTTCGTCCCCTGACTTAAGCTTTAAAGGATTAACATACTCACCCTTAGATATCTTTACATAATAGTTTCTTAGCTGTGTGATGGGTGAAGTAATCCGATAAGACATGACAGCAGCACTTGCAATACCTATTAATGAAAGAACAGCCAGAAATAGAGTCATAAATATATTGTCTTTCTTTATAATTCTAAGTGTATCCGTACCATCAATGTCAGCACCTAGAAACCCAACAACCGTTCCACCCTCATTTTTTATGGGAATATACGCGCTAACTAAGCTACCCCAGGTTTCTGTATTCTCAAAATCATCTGTTACTACTTCACCTTCCATTACTCTTTCAAAGTTTGGGTAGTAGCTTTTATCTGTTTCCACATCACCATAGTTAGAAAAGCCTTCCTCCTCAGGAAATGAACCGTCAACAATATATATATACTCCCCTTTACTATTTCTCGTCATTATGTAGAGAAAATCCAGCCCAAGATAATTCTTGACTTGCCTAAGCACACTTTGCAGCTCACCATAATAGGGATGTTGATTGTTACCCCGCCTTATCACAGCTTCTATTTTACTCTGGTCAATTTCCCCAAATGCTGTTTCTGCTGCTTTGTAAGCCTGCTGACCCAGAAGCTGCTTAGTCAGATTTATTCCTCTATTCACTGTTACTACACATGATACTAAAATAATAAGTACAATAATTATTGATGTAATACGTATTTTACCTTTTAAGCCTACTCTTAAATTCATAGATTCCCCCCCAATACTATTGGTACTCATTTTGCAGCGAATTTTTGTGAACGGCATCTTTTTTATGTATAATGAAACTTTAACTGCCATCATATAGATTATACCACTATTAACAGCTAGTTTATATATTTAGTAGCATTATTTACATATTTTAAAATAAAAGCTTTATTTTATTCTATGGAGAAATAACTTCAAAATTGATTTTTCCAGTTGCTTATCTCTATATATAGTATAATATCAAAAAATAAAAACCCAAATTTGGGTTTTTATAATAATTCTATAATTAATATTAATCGAAAGCAGTAATCAAGTTATTAAATATATCCTTGTTCTGCTTTATTTTATCCTCTGAGCCTAATACGCAGAGGTAGTTATGACTCATCAATTCCTCTATCAGCTCAGAAAAGGATATTATATCACGCTGGCTGCATGATAATATTTCATCCCGTTCCCTTTGCATATCTTCATAGCTGATACCTCTTATATAATACTCAATGGCACGTTCGCCCTTCATAGAGGGAGTAAGAGGGGAATCTATCCTGCTTATAGTTCCAATAATAAGTTTAGTCATTTCCCTGTTGTCTATATTGAAGCTTCTAATATAACTGGGCATATCCCTGTAAACCTTTAATGTCTCTCTAAGATTTGGATCTCTATATGAAGCAAAGTACATATTGCCATTTCTTTCAAAGCCTGCTATAGCACCGTAAGCACCGCCCTGAACCCTTATCCTATTCCATAGATAGTCATATTTCGCTACTGTTGCCAAAACTTGAACAGCACCGCTATAGTTCCATCCCAGTTTTCTAAAGTTAAAGCCTTGGGCAACATATTGAACATCACTTTGTGTAAGCAAACCCTCGTTATGCTGTCCGATCTGGAATTTATAAGAATTTTTTTCTATTTTATCTCTTCCAAGTTGTTTTACAAAACCTGCATAGCTGTGTGTAAAATGGTTATATCCGTCTTCATTAAAGGTAATTCCAGTTATTAAATCATTAGAATTAAATACTAATTTTGCAGCTTCCTTTAATTTCTTGATAATCTCATGTATATGCGCATCAAAATTTTTATCTATGTCTACCAAAAACTTATGATAAGATAAACCACTAATAACATCGGTATACTTTGCCTGCTCTGAATAATATGATATTAGTCTTCTTACCACTGTAAAGTGACCATCATTCATCATTCTCATTTCTTTACGGGATTTTAACTCTGCTATTATTTCTCTGATACGCTTTGGATTATCAAATTTAGTTTTATTAATTATTTCCTCAACAAGCTCGAAAAGCTTTGGCAGCTTATCCTTCAGTACTTTTGCCTTTACACATAACTTTGGAAAATATAAACTGGTATTATGCTGATTGCCATACACCTGTGCGATAAATCCCAACTCACCTGCATGGATTTTTATTTGCTTTGACAATTCCTCATAGCTATAATTCTCAGTATCCAGTTTACCCAATACATCTGACAGCAATGACACATAAACTATATCTTCCTGCCTGACTGTAGCGGCATCAAATAATAAATTTAAATATGCTATATTGTTTGTTGGTATTGGGTGAAAAAGAACCTTGGTACCGCACTCTTCTTTTACTAACTGGGGAAGTCTTTCAGCTTTAGTCTCGATGTCCTTTAGCTCCAAAAGCGGAATACTTTCTAAATACTCAGCTTTATCTGGGGTAACCTGCTTTTCTACAAGTCTATTTGAATTTTCTACAAGCTCATTTAGCTGCGGTTCAGAAAGCGAGGCTTTAAATCTAGCAAGCTTTTCCTTTAAATTCTTAGTTTTTTCTTCTGCTAAACCTCTTTCAGGCTTTAAGATTATTAAGGAGCAGTGAGTATTGTTTATCAAATATTTCTTAATTAACTGTTCAAAATAATCACTATCCATAGCAGATCTTATCTTTTTCATTATAGGCTCATACTGTAAATTCATCATAGGATCCTTATCATACAGCCAGCTAGACATGCATTTAATATTATACATAAGCCCTTTTGGGTAACCTCTGTAGTCGGCTTCTCTTAACTGAAATTCTTTGTAATTTATTCTAGCTTCAATAAGCTTTTTATCAATACCATTATTAACAAGATTTTGAAGTGTATTATAAATTATATTTTTAAATTCTTCTTTTTTATTTAGATTTGTATTTTTTAATACTATGCTTAAAACAGGTTGAAGTATACTGTCGTCGTATTGACCATAAACATCCTTGCTTATTTGTGCATCAATAAGAGCCTTTTTAAGGGGTGCAGCAGAGTTTGCAAGCAGTAACTTTTCCAGTATGTCTAAAGCCAGATATGCTTCAGGATCAGTAGATGTTTCTAATGCAAAACTCATTGCAAATAATGTTTTGTCCGCCTCATTCTCATCCTTGGCTATTGGATAACTAAACGTCAGCTCGTTTATAGATGTAAAGGGCTTTTGTAGCGGTATACTAGAATCTATATAGCTTTTTTCAAAGTTCTTTAGATATTCCTCATTTATAAAAGCCAACTGCTTCATTATATCTCCATTCCCATACAGAAAAATGAAGCTATTGGATGGATGATAGTATTTCTTATGAAAGGCTATAAACTCCTGATATGTCAAGTTTGGTATAAAATCTGGATCGCCCCCTGAATCAACACCATAGGGGGTATCTGGAAATAATGATTCTTGTACCTTTCTCATAAGAACAGCGTCAGGGGATGAGAAAGCCCCCTTCATCTCGTTATACACTACTCCCTTATACTGTATTTCTCCCTCGGGATCCGAAAGTGCATAGTGCCATCCTTCCTGCATTAATATTTCTGGGTATTTATAAATATTAGGATAAAAAACAGCGTCCAGATATACGTCCATTAAGTTGAAAAAATCCTTTTCGTTTCGGCTAGCTACTGGATACATTGTTTTATCAGAAAAAGTGAAAGCATTTAGAAAAGTGTTTAGTGATCCTTTTACTAATTCTACAAATGGCTCTTTAGATGGAAATTTTCTTGAGCCGCATAGTACCGAGTGCTCCAATATATGGGGCAAACCAGTATTATTATTTGGCGGCGTTCTAAAGGTTATCGAAAATACATTTTCATCATCATCATTTTCCAGATGCATCAGCCTTGCTCCACTTTTTTCATGAGCGAACAATCTTGCTTTAGACTTAACCTCTTCAATAAATCTCTCTTCCTCCAAGATAAAGCCGTGATAATTCTTGTTTAATTCAAAATTCATAGCTTGATATACCTCCTAGTTTGTAAATCACGAACTCTCATAAAAATATCTGAAACAGCATAATATTTATTCCTCTAAATTTACATTGTTCAAATACTATCGTTTGCTTTCTATCCAATACAAATCCCACGACATATTTACGAAATGTAACATATTCATTGCCATTCATATATAAATAATTATTCGGTAATTTGCGATAAAATCCTCCTAGAATGGAAAATATGCATCTTATAATCTAATCTACATAAAGATGTCTCCGCTGTGCAAATTTAGTATTTTTCCATTTTTGCTTTAGCCAAGGCATAACATAATAATCCAGTCCAAATGCTCTGCCAGCACCTCCAAATAATGCTATACCCACAAATATATGCCATAATATTTCTGTGCCAGCCATAGCAGCCAGAATAAAATTAGCGCACAAAAATATGGATGCCGAAGAAGCAATTAAAGTAAATAGACCTGCCATCAGTGCAAGACCTATAGCTATTTCTACAAGCACAATAGACACCTGAAACAAATATGAATTAGGAGCAATAAAAGTATCCATGAACCATTCATAAATTGCAGGAGGTCTTTTTAAGATAGGCTCTGGCCAATACTGCGTAACCTGTGTTGCACTTGTTACCGCATCTGAGGTTCTTTGAGGCAGATCTGAAGCGTTTGGCATTGTAGCTACAAAGTTCTTAGCAGGGTCAAGCCATCCTTCATTAATCTTTTTTATACCTTCAAAAAGCCAAATAACACCTAGATATACCCTAAGTATAGCAAGCCAAAATATTGGGGTTTTATTGGATATATGACCTCCTGCAATAGAACGATTTGCCTTGATATCAAAAAATTCATGCATAATGTATGAATTTATCAGCCTGATGCCGCCGATACCAAATAAATAATGTAAATTTACCATATGTTTAACTGCCATAGCCATGAAACCCGAAGCGGAAATTCCCATTACTTCCGCGACAGCCTCTCGACTTCCTATCGACACCATAATACCATGATATTTAGGTTTAAATGGGATTTTGGGTCTTTCATCCATATCTGAACTTATATTCTGCACCGCAGTGTCAGCTGTTTGCAGTGCCGTTTCAACTATTTGCGGTATTGGTTTACCATCTTCCTCATAATATGCATTATCACCAATAATATATACATTTTCACAATCTACAGACTGCATAAACTTATTAGTTTGTATTCTGTTTCTTTTTCCTAAGGTTAATCCTAAGCCTGCTGAAAAACTGCTTCCTTGAACTCCGCAGGTCCATATTAACGTTCTTGTACTAATTGACATACCGTTTTTGAGCTTAATTATACCCTCTTCTGCCTCAACAATTGGTGCTTCTAATATAAGCTTGATTTTCTTCCTTTTAAGGTATTTCTCACATTTCTTTATAAGTTTCTCTCTGAAAATTGGAAGAATATTGCACGTAGCCTCAACCAATATCAGCGTAACTTCATTGTATTCCAGCTCATGCTGCTCACAAAGCTGTTTTGTCCATTCAGCCAGTTCTCCTATTACCTCTATACCTGTAAAGCCTGCACCGGCAACTACAAAAGTAAGCAGTTGTTTTCTCTTTACCAGATCCTTTTCTGTAGCCGCAGCGTTGAACATATCAGTTACGTGATTTCTGATTTTTATTGCATCCTCGAAGGACCATATTGTAAAGGCATGCTCCTCTACACCCGGTATGTCAAAGAAAGAAGGCTCAGCCCCTGCTCCTATTATTAAATAATCATATTTATAAATATTATTCTTGGAAAACAGCTCTTGATTTAAAAAATCTATCCTCTCTATTTCATCTATAGCTGTTTTCACAGAAGTCCCTGCAAATATTTTACTAAACTTGATTTGGACAGCTTCTGGTTCAGTTCTTGCCCCTGCAACTTCGTGGAGCTCTGTCATTAATGTATGATAGGGTTTCTTATCTATAAGGATAATTTCTATATTCTTATTTTTAATATACTTTTTGTACAGCTTTTTAGCTGCATGAACCCCACCATAACCACCGCCCAGTATTACAATTGTCTTTTTGTCCATTGTATCCCTCCTATCCTTTATAAAATAAAAGCTATAACGAAAGAGCTTAGAGACTTTTAGTTAGAAAAATTTTCCAGCGTTAAAGTGTCTTAGCTATATACAGTTTATATTACGAAAGAACAGAACCCATCACATGTGTTCTGTTCCATAATTTATGATTTTATATTCTATTAATAGATAGTCTGCCTTTTATACATGTTATGTATGTATAATAGTATACTATAGCAGCTTATTTGGCTGCCTGCTGCAATGCTCTTGAAACTGCAAGCATCCAGTTGTCACAGCTAATTGTAGCACCAGCTATTGCATCTACACTATAGGTTTGCTTATCAATCATTCGTTTCGCCATCTCTTCTCTGAATTCTTTCAGATTTGGTCTGACTTTACCTTCAAATTCAACACCAGTCCATTCTTCATAGTTAACTTCCTGATTCTCATTTGTCAATCTCCTAAGTGTAATTTTTGTTATTTTATCATCCTTTATGTCTATGGTAGCGTTTTCATTCCCATATTTCCATGTCTCGCCAGTTGCATCATAGGTTCCATCCTTAAGTTTACCTTGACCGGGTTCAGGTGTAGTTGGATCGGGGGTAGGTATAACTATCTCCTCCTGTGCCGGCGTTGGGGTCGCAGCAGGGGTGGGAGTTGGAGTTGCTTGGGCTTGATCGCCTGTATTGTTAGGTCTGCATGCACCTAAAGCAAGAACGAACGATAATATTAGTACTAAGCATATAATTTTTCTCATTTTCCTTCCTCCTGTTAACACATAAATGTAGCATTTTCCTTATAAGTATGCTTATTAACAACTTCTTTTATTCGTTTATACTTCTATATTTTGCCCTTAAAAAAATAAACTGGCCAACGCCAGTTTTTCAGTTTAAATGTTATTTTCATCATTCATAAACTTTTCTAACTTATCATTGTACATATTAATAAGCTCATAAGTCACCCCTTCATCAAGCTTTCCATTCATTGTAGGTGTCTCAAAAAATCTTTTTGGTATTTTAACCTGTTGCAGTTGGAACCCCATGGCCTTCTTTATACGCAGCTTTGTTTTATAAATCCTGTCTGCTATAGCTGTCAAATCTTCATCAGTAAGTTGGTGCCCAATGGCATTAAGTGCCTTAATAATGGTTGGTCTATCATATACCTTTCTGGCAAATAAACATATGATCAAAGAATTAAGCATACATCTTTCCTTTTCCTCATTGAATATTGAATCAACAAGCTTTTGCTTATCAATATCCTTCATAGACTGATCTATTGAATAACCACCATTACACAAATGTGAATGTCTCGCCCCTACTACTGCACCTACAACAGAGCCATAGCCAGTATGATAGCCTGGCATTTCATTTCCAGCGAAGCTCATAGCAAAATCTTTTCCACCATATACCTCAGAAGCTTTTGCAGCTCCAAAGCCTAATACCTTATAAAATTCATTAACCCTGTTTGCAATATACTTAACAGCTTTGATATAATTGCCTGTGTTGCCAAATTGAAGCGGGACTATTGTCTGCTCATCTGTTATCAATTTATTTTCGTAGGCCTCTGTTGCCCATCCCAGTACAACACCTGTAGACATAGCGTCCAGCCCCATATGTTCAACTACCTCAATAATTTGTAATATTTCATCACTTGTTTTTATTCCTAGGAATGTTCCTAAAGCAAAAATCAATTCATAATCATAGCCTACACTGACAGATTCGTATTCGTAGCCTTGATCGAACTCTCTTCTAAATTGTCCGATATGTATACATCCCACTGGACAGCCTGTGCATGCCATTTTTCTAATCAGATTGTTTTTGGCAAAAGCCTCTCCATTTATATCATCTGCATTTTCAAACTTATTTTGAGTTAGGTTTCTAGTAGGAAGCGCACCAAACTCATTAAGCGGCTCAACATTTATTGGGGTTCCAAGATCATGATATTTCGCCATAATCTCAGTATCAGTAACCTTTTTATAAATATCCTGATACACTTTAAAATACTCTTTAAAGTTTTTTACTGGAATATTTCTATCTCCAATAACAGTAATTACCTTAAGGTTTTTACTTCCCATTACTGCGCCGAGTCCAAGCCTTCCAAAGTGTCTATAGGTGTCCACACAAACACTCGCATAACTTACCTGATTCTCTCCAGCTGGTCCTATTCTTATTATGCTTCTTTTGCCGCTTCCCGGCTCTCTCTCTCTGATAACTCCCCCAACCTCGTCAGAGGATGTACCCCATATAGCTCTTGCATCCTTAAATTCTACATTGTTGCTGCTTATTGTTATGTATGAAGGTTTTTTTGCTTTACCTGTAATGACTACAGCATCGTAGCCTGCCATAAACATGGTAAGAGCTAATCTTCCACCTGCATAGGATTCACCAAGCTCACCTGTAAGGGGCGATATAAACATTGCCACAGTCTTGGTTATTACGGGATAAACAGTTGAAGCAGCACCAATAGCAAATACTATAGGCTGAGCTTCATGCAGCGGCTCCAGCTCTGGATTCATGTTCTCCTCCAGAAGCTTGGAGGCTACCCCAACACCACCCAGATACTCAATTAGATCTTCTCTTTGCTGGATGCAGATTTTATTTTTATCAAGGTCTATGTATAATACCTTAATATACTTTTCATATATCATTTTCTACTTCCTCCATTTCAAGGCATTCGTGTGGGCAGAATCTTGCACATACCCCACAGTGCTTACAGATAATTGGCTTATGAGTAAGCTCGTCAAAGTTTACTGCACCAACTATGCACGCACTAACGCATTTCTTACAGCCAATGCATTTATTTAAGTTTAAAAGCACCCCACCGCCAGTTCGTTTTTCAAGAGCACCAGAGGGACATGCCTCAGCACATGCCCTTTCATCCTTACATGCCATACATACTATAGCGACAAAGTTCCCCTTCATTCCTCCCCTTGTTCTAACCTTGATAGCACTTTTGGAAATTGAATGGTTTTGTTGATTTACACCTGCACAAGTCAGCATGCAGGTAAAGCAACCTATACATTTATTCATTCCTTCTGTTTTTAATATCTTTGTCATTTCTACTACCTCGCATATTTTTTTGTATTATTAAGAAAACGATTCTAATTCACTATATGTCAATTTATCAACTGCTCAGTATTATAGGGAAGCAATAACAGCATTAATTATATGCTTCATTAAAATGTCATTTATATTTGACAAGTTTTTACCATTAGTGTATACTGAACTTATGTTATTGCTATTTTCTTTATATATTGAGTATTTTATATATCTAATTATTCAATTTTTTATTATATTATTATAAAACAAAAAAAAGAGATTGTAAAATCAATTGTAGATTATTTAACAATCTCTTTCTCCAACTAGGTTCTATTTACATGGTTTTATGCTTTATATTACGCTATCTCCGAAAGCTCCTGCTTATCTGGATTGTAGTTTATAAATTGTCTAAATGAAGGCATAAATAAAAACGGAATGAAAAGCACCAAAACAATAGTAAAGCTAGCCGTAATAATGTATTGCTCGAAAACAAACTCAGCCAGAACTCCACTAAGGATCATAGCTATAGGAGATAGACTAGAGGTGACTGTCATCAAAGCAAATATCTTACCTCTCATACTCTTTGGTACAGTTAACTGCACACTAACATTTATCATAACGTTTAATATAGCATTAAATACACCAGTGACAACCAGTATAAGTAGCATAACTGCGAAGTTTTTAAAGTATGGGAATATCGCAAAACAAATACTGCTTAAAATTCCCGAAGTCATAAGCAGCTTAAATTTACTTTCTGCTTTAAAATTTACTATTGAAGTAGAAATCATTCCAATAAACATTCCCCCTAGAAGTGCACCTAAAGCAAGACCATATTTGCTTTTGCCTAAATCAGGATTATTATTGAATAAAGGAACTATTGCAACAGTTGCAATACGACAAAAAAAATTAATAACTGCAGCAATAAATATTAAATTTCTTAGCCCCTTAAAACCCTTTACAAAAGTTACTCCTTCTTTCATATCAGCCCAAAAATGAAATTGCTGTTCCTGCCTATCTGTTTTAGGAACCTTTATAAATATCTCAGTAAAAGCAGAAAATAAATATGAAATACCGTTTGTCAGGAACATAGTGGGAGCACCTAGTGCCTTAAGTAATATGCCTCCCATAGAATAACCAGCAAATTCAGTACCCGTTCTTGCCATTCCTAAATATGAATTAGCCTGCACAAGTGTAGATTTAGGTACAATATCCGGTAATATGGAATTAGTTGTGGGGTTAAAAAAGGCAGCACATATTCCAAGTATGATCCCTGCTGCAAAAACCATCCATACCTGAATAAAGCCTAAATATGCGGCTATACCCACAAATATTACAAATATACCTCGTATTAAGTCCATTAATACAAGCAGCTTTTTACGATCTACTCTATCCACTATTACACCTGCAAAAGGTGATATCAGCACCCTTGGCAGCGTGGACGCAGCTAAAAGAGTTCCCATCATTGCAGGTGAGCCAGTTTCACTAAGTATCCAAAAGCCTAGTGCCAGCTCATACAGTGCATCTCCCAAAACTGACACCATCTGCCCCTGCCAAAGTAAAAAATAATTAAAGGACCACAACCGTTCTTGTCCAGCCATTTTGTTTTTGTTCATTTAGTATCCCCCTACATCAAGTCATTAAGTTAAGTTGTCTGTCGTTACCATTATTAAGTTTTATTCTATAATTCCTTATATCCCCACCTTTAGCAAAATAAAATATCTTATGCAACAGACACAAACATATTTTACCATATACTATAAATATATAACAATAGTATTAGAAAATACTTTTATAAAAAAAGTAAAAAAGATAGGGTATAAACCCTATCTTACAGGACAAATTCCACTATCGCAGCCATCATTCCCTACGTCTATAACTGTTTCCTTTTTCTCGTACTTTGATATTAATGTAGGAACAAAGGGCTTCATCTTTTTTACCCTACTGCTATACTCATCTTCATTAATTGCCTCATAGGGTAATAACTTGTAAAAGTTGTCTTCTAAGGACAAAAAGGATAGTGCCACTACATTGTCCCAATTATTCCATACCCATTCCTCTACTTCTTCCCATTCATGATTTCTTACGTGAACTGTTATAGAACAATTATGATCTACATAGTGCTCCATAAACATTTTATAATTTTCAAGCTGTTCAATAGCACCTACATCATATTTGGTTTTTCCTACTGGTGCCTTAACAGGAAACTCTATGACTTTTGTTGCACAGGTATCCCAGTCCTGCCCTACCTCCGGGTATACAGGATACTCAAGCTCTTCACATACCTTAACTAATGGATCGTCTGCACTTACTCTTATTCTTCTTATATAGTATGGTGAATGAGAGTAATGTACACCGCTGGACACTGTGGGAAGCTGACTCAGTGTTCCCTCTGGCTTTATTGTTGTAACAAGCAGCGGAGCCTTCTCACCAATTTCACCGGCGTAGCTTTCCGCCTCCTTACGTGCTATCTCTCTTAATTGCTTAAGCAGTCTAATCTGCTGTTCTTTGTTTATATCAGTGGCATTTACCATATCCTGCCACCCTGTCATAGAGCATCCCAACAGCTTATCCCTTTGTTGAACAGCATCCCACAAGGGCAGCTCCAGTTCAACACACGTCATCCTATATCCTGCTCTTACTGATAATCTTTGAGCCTCAAGCAATCCCTTTTCATCCAAGGTTCCGTCTGGTCTAACAAATGCGTATACATTAAGAGTAGTTAGATTACATAAGCCCTTTGAGTCCAGCAATATTTCACCGCAAGGATTTACCCCATTCATATTAGGTCTTCTTCTGGATGCCGCTTCTGCGTTTACCCAGCCCGGCTCTCCTGAAAACCTCATTTGCTGAAGCTGCCAGTGAAGCATGTCTCTGCTTGGCTTCTTGGTAAAATATATTGAATTATTGCTCATTTGTCTATGTATTATTTCCTTGTCAACAATCCACTGTCCATCTATCTGCTTATACAAGTTTGTCTTTGCATCGATACATTCCTTTTCCTGAGGGTCAAGCAATACAATCTCAGCAGTACGACGCACACCGCCGACAACAACATTTTCCCCTATAATATTGGCAATATCAAGACAGTCTATAGGTCTTAACTTAACTCTTTTCGAATCATTAATAAAGCCGCTTCTTTTTATTATCTTATCAATCTTTAAGAACATATTCTTAAGACTGGTATGTCCACTGGCTGTACCCCCGAAGGTCTTAAGCTTTTCTCCCTTTGGTCTTACATGATCATAATCTATTATTATGGTTTTTACATTCCTATACTCGTTGCTGTATAGAAGCTTAAAGAAAAAGTCAAGGGATTGTATCCAGCCTTCCTTGCTATCACCTATAGTAATCTTAGCTGTGTTTATGTAAAAGAACTCAAGACTGGTGCTGTCTTCTCTTTCATTAGCCGGCATTGACGAATAATCCTTATGTACAAGCTCAAAGTCAGTACGTATTTTAGGAAGCTTATCAACGTCATCTCTTAGGATTCTTACACCAACACCAGAGCCGATCATTAATAAATAGAATAAATCTCTAAAGGATTCGAAACTGTCAATTATCTGAAATGCACAATTATAGTTCGCCATAGGATAATTCCTAGCAACGGGAGTATTTCCAACCCAAAATGTCCTCCCAGATAAAAATTGTCTAAGGTTATATATATTATCAAAAAGCTGCTCTGCTTCTTCCCTTGTAGTTGGTACTAGGCTGCAATTATACTCAACAGCTCTTCTGACTGTTTCCCACCAGTATTCTCTTCTTTTTTCCTGATCCAGCCATCTGGAATAAGTTCTGTAGTAAACAAAATTGCCCAACTGCTGCATAGGGGATGACCTATGTTTATATCTGCTGATAAACTCATCGCTTAGTATTCTATCGTCATCCTTCTCTCTAGTGCTTCTCAGCTTTGTCTGTTCACTTCTATAGATAATGTAGACTTTCGCAACATCTTTACGCGGACTGTCCATTAACATATATTCAACAATATCCTGTATGTCCTCAACATGGATCGGGGATTCCTGCTTTTTTATTATTTCCTCTATCTTTACCATCAAAACCTGACTTAGCTCAGCATCTAATCCAGACTTTGTTTCAGACATAGCCTTTTCTATTGCGTTCTTAATTTTGTTAGCTTCAAATGGGACAAGACTGCCATCTCGCTTAACAACCTTGATCATAAAATACCTCCTTAAATAAATAACTACAGTCACATTATACTTATTTGTTTTGGCGGCTTATAAAATAAAAACATTATAATTACGTTAATAGCTAAAAATCTGTGATATGCTGTTTATATTTAATAGAAAGCACCCTCTAATAAGCATAGGATTTAAAATGCTTAACTCATTCTATATATTAAGAAAAATGAGATTTTTCTTAATATATAGCCACATTTTGTATATATAAGCATGACTTGCACAATATATAGTATCATACTTATAATTTTTTGTATATACGGATAAGTATCAATAAATCAAAATAGGTTTATAATGCTATTTTTTTAGTTGAATTAGCACTGCATCCTACCTATTTATGCAACCAGTATATAGTAATATTCTGAAAATTTCAGCAATGACAATTTACATTTGCACGGAGTTAATTTATAATTAAATTATCCTAGTAAACAATAATTTATAAAGGGGGATTTGGTATGATGAAGCAATACAAAATTAAGAGACATGCCTTGCTTTTACTCTGCTTTATAATGATCTTCGTGAGCTCGTTTCCTGTTGGAGTTAGTGCTTTCAAACCCGCCTCTCACTACGTAATTTTAGAAAAAGTAGCAGCCGCACTACCTACAAACAGTGTTATAAGAGCAGCCATAGAGCAGCACAAGGACATAGCTGCATGGGGAGCCAACGGACCAGACCTTGGCTATGCTAACATACGTTCTGCGTTAGACTATGCTCCATGGGCTGATGCACATCACTATGATAGAGTAGGCTCTCTTGCCAAAAAGCAACTTCAACTGGCTTTAGCTTCTGGTGACAAGAAAAAAATAGCCTTTGCAGCAGGATGGGTTACACATTGTATAGGTGATTTATATTGCCATGGTGTATTTGTAAATCCTGAAACAGGTGTATATCTTGATAATGTTAATACCCGTGATTTACATGCTCAATTAGAAAATGCAGCTGAAAAGTACGTATGGGTAGATATTGGAAGCCGCACTGCTGCCCAACATTCAAGCTCCAACTTCTCCAGTTACTTTTCTGACAGCAGCGCAGTTCCAACCAGCCTTTTAGTAGAAGCAACAACTTCCGTTCTTGGCTCATCTCCTACAGCAGACACAATTTCATCCTGGATAAGTACAACTAAATCAATGGCATATACAGGAATTGTCGGATATTCATTTATGAGCTACAACGATTCTATTAATTTTCTATCTTCTCAATCCAACAGAATTAATCGTCTAAAAGAGGCTGTTAGGTTATCTATTGAAAAGAGTACCGATATACTAAAAAAAGCAGAAGCAGGCGATTATAGCTTATTTAGTGACAGATGGAATTTAGATGCAGCTGATGACAATAGACCAATAGGTACATTGACTGTTAGAATAAAAACCGGTACACTATCTTACTCAGGCACAAACAACGATGTATACTTTGGAATGGAACTGACTAATGGCAAGAAAAAGGAATGGCTGTTAGATAAATCAGGTTATGATGACTTTGAAAGCGGCGATTATGATAGCTACTACCTCTATGTAGGCGATACTGATTTCTACCCTTCACAGATAAGCCGTGTTTGGATAAAATGCCTCAAGACAGGACTACTATATGATGACTGGTACTGCCAAAGTGTATCTGTCGAAATTAATGGAGTAACCAAGCTTCAGCAAACATTAAACAGATGGTTCAAATCAAGCAGTACTATCTGGAATACTTACCCAAATGGACTATAAAATATATTTTAGATATAAATAGCCTTAGAATAAAAGAACTCCGAATTTCTCGGAGTTCTTTTATTCTAAGGCAGAAGCAGTATAATTGTTACCAGCGTTCCATAATATCCACTCTTCTAATCCGGCATCATAGGTTGCTTTAATTTGTGCTCTGACTTCCTCTGGACCATATAGTTTATATTTAGGCAGGTACTTTGCAGTAAAATCTTGAAGCCAAGGTCTAAGCAGAGCCTTTTTGCCTTCCCACTGAAGCTGATCTATTCTATACTTTGCAGTTTTCATACTATGATTTACAATTTTATATGGATGAAAGTCTGGCTCATCTATGCCATAGCTGCCTCTTCCATAATGGGAAGGATATACCATAGGACATATTACATCTACACTTTTTGCCACTATCTCTAAATGCTGACCTATACTCATCCCATCTGTAGACGTCGTTACCAACCCAAATACATCAGCTGATACACTAACTCCCATAGAAGTCAAATGCTTGTGCGCATAGGAAAGAAAGCCAGCTATTGTTTTTTCTTTTGTATTTTCTTGTGTGTTCACACCATAATTTATACTTCTTAAATCACCATCGGTAGGAAATCGTACATAATCAAACTGAATTTCTCTAAATCCCTTTATCGCAGCTTCCTTAGCTATGGAAAGTATATAATCCCAAGACTCCTTATTATATGGATTTAGCCATGTCATGCCGCCTCTATCGCGCCAAATACCTCCATTTTTGTTTTTAACAGCTAGTTGGGCAAATTTGTTGCCAGCTTTTTTATCCTTAAAGCATACAATGCGTGCAATAGGATAAATGTTTTTTTCATTAAGAAGCTTTAGGACTCTATCTATATCCTTAATCAATATTTTCTCATTAGCTCCTGCAAACTTTACATCTGGTAAATCTGTACTATAGGTCATTAAGCCTTCATCATTTTTAACATCAATAACTACTGCATTTAATTCTGTTTTATCAATCAGATTTATCAAAGCATTAAATCTTTTATCGATACCAACTGTATTTCCTGTCATGTATATACCTTTAACTTTAACAGGTCTTTTCATTAGCTCCCAGCTAGGATTAGTCTGCACAATATAATCTTCTGAGTTATTTCTATCAAGCATTTGCCGATTCTCTGGCTTTAGTGCTTGAACATCTACTACCGCTAACAGCAGTATAACAAATACTGCTATAGTAACTCTGAATATATTATTATTCATATAAATGTCCCCTTAGTGTTCTAATTATTATTCCTTATTATCTGAAAAACTCCTTCGATTATTTTATCCGTACAATCCAATTTATTGTACTCCAAAATCTGCTTACCAGATTTATAAACACTTTCTAACATCTTAATCTCTATAATATTCTCACCATGAAGAATACCTAGAATATTATATTTCCCATCCATAAATATAAATGCAGGCATTTGAATTTTATTCTGAAATTCTGGTTCTTCTAACTCACTGCCTAATGATTCCTTTAAAATCACTTTAAGTCCGATATTATTGTTAGTACAAACAAGCTTCTCTAATAAAGGCAAATTAAAATGAGTGTTTGGCTCTTCAACATCTGCAACACTTAGAATTTTAATTGGTGTTCTAATACAGCCAATTTGATTCCTATAATCCTCTTTAATAGACACAGAAATCTGATTTTTAATGAATTTCTCCCTGTCTGCTTTACTTAGATTAAAAATAAAGCTTTTGTAATCTAGTCCCTTTTCATACAAACCCTTCATTTTACCACCTATCCCAAAATTGAATTTTCAAACCATTTGATAATTTTATTTAATATATTAAATCCTAGTACATTCATATTATATCACAATAGGCTGCTTTCTAAAGAGCCATATGATGTATGAAATAATAAAAGTTATGCAAAAAAGCATCATGCTGTTATTTAAAAAAAGCACAAGGTATGTACATTACAAGTAATGACAATACTCTGTGCTTTTA
>CALGKJ010000137.1 GCA_937930535.1 uncultured Clostridia bacterium | reverse complement strand
ATTTTAATTTAAAATGACAGCAGCTTTTTTATTTATAAAGATAATTTGAACCACAAAATATAGAACAATTAATCATAAAATTTTACTAACAACTCATTTGACAATATGCAGTTGTTAGTGATATAATAGTACATACAACTTATAAAAATAATTAAGGTTGTTGGAATGGAATTACAGCCATATAGTGAAAGGAGGTCTATATATGACATTTTTAAAAGCAGGATTGATTAAAAGACATATTGATGAAAATATATATGAAGAAAAATATATAATGAGGTTATTAGAGGCAAATGAATTGGAAAACGTGGTGAAGCTCCAAAACTATGTTTATAGTCAGCTTCCCAATAAACAGGTTTTATATATGGATTCGTACCAAGAAATGCTGGATGATATGAAATCAGGAGCTAAAATCATCGGTGTATATAATGAACAGAATAATTTAATTGCATACCGATATATAGGCTTTCCTGGAGAAAATGATAAAAATCTTGGCAATGATATAAGCCTGCCTAAACAGGAGTTTAATAAGGTAGTACACCTTGAGACTACAGTAGTACATCCTGAGTATAGAGGAAACAGCCTTCAAAGCCTTACTTTACAGCAAGTAGTTCCTTTAGTCAAAGCCATTGGTTACAAGCATTTGCTTTGTACTGTATCACCTCAAAACTTTTACAGTCTATTTAATGTAATGAGAAATGGTCTTAAAATTAAGGCATTAAAAAGAAAGTATGGTACAGAAGCTGATGGCAAAGATGGCTTATGGAGATTTATTCTTCATAGAGATATAGATGTTACAGCTTTTCAAAATCCAATAAAACTTTTTAGTACACATTTAAGTAATATAGAAGAGCAAAAAAAGCTCATAGACGAAAGCTACGTAGGCTTTTGGTTATTCAAGGATAGCAAGATGCTGAGCTATGTTAAGTTTGATGAGTATGCAGCAGCGTTATAATTTATATATAGAATGACAAGAGGACTTTTGGTACAGCCGGAAGTCCTCTCATTTTTATGTCCATGCCCTGTATTCTGCACAAAACGTAATGTAAGAAATTGCATGGACTCGGCACCCCTTTCACATATATTTCTAATTTCTTTCAACCTTTTACATCAAAACAAAATTTTTTGCGAACTAATTGAGAAAATTTAGAAACAGCTTCCATTCCTGCCTTATTAATGAGAATATATATAGTTACATGAAAATTTCAAAAGACTTTCAAAGTATATATTACTATAATTAGATATATATAGCATATATGAATATATATACTTCTTTGTTAGAATATCTACTTTTAATTAATATATGACAGAAATCTACAAAATTTTATTCTTTGGAAGGATTTATGAATTAATTAAAGAATATATGAACTTAGGTGGTAAATTTGTTGCTGTTTATAAAGTGTTTACTAATATAAATATATATAGCAAATGGAGTGAAGAATGTTGGAAGCAAAAATTTCGCTTGATAGTAAAATTGAGGATTTATTTGAAGGGATAAACTATAGGAAGTTTCGCAGATACTGCAAGGCTAAGAATCTAATTTACTTACACCAGCTTAAGAGTACTGATTTTTCTATGTACAAGACCGAGCTTAATACCACCAACTATGAAAAAAACATAGTCCTAGAGCTATGGAATACATTAATAAATACATTATACGAGACCTCTTTGCGTGAGAGTTTTATAAATAATGACAGTGAAAAACACTTTGAAAGTACTTTGCAAGAAGAAAAACTGTGTATGACTGAGTTTCAAAGTGAGGAACGACGAGGCGATTATTATGATAGATTATGGGCAAGGGATATTGTATATTATCAGCAGGCAAGTGTAGCGGATTTGATTAATAGAATTGACACCTGCTTTTGTGATTGCAGAACTTTTATTACGGCAGCTCCTTGTGAGTATCCAGTTAAATGGGAGGGATTATCGGAGGCAGAGATAGAGACAGTTAATAAGAATCCTGGAGTATTCTGCAATTTCAGCACCAATGAGTTTATTATAATCAAATGGATTATTGATGAAATAAACTGTATGTTTGATAAGGACACCGACTTGGCAATGGATTTTGACAGCCTCTGCTCTCATTTAGAAGTCCACTTCAAAGTGAAAACCTTTAATCGTGAGAGACTAAGAAGATTATTGGAAGTAGTTGATTTATTGGAATACTCCAATTTTAAAAAAATCAGAGAAAAATATCTGCGTGAATATTACAAAATGTATGTTACCTGCAGATTGCTGAAAGGCAGCTGCGAGGATAATGGCTGCAATAATATACATAAGTCCAGACACTTGGCTTTAGAGGCAAGTTCGTTTTTAAGGGAGTTATTCAAGAATTCTATGTTTAGACATGATATGCTGGTGGATTTGGTAGTTGAACGTGTAATTGATATGGGAACCTTTAACAAACTGCTCAATGCAAAGAATATATTAGGCAGCGATGAGTGCTATAAACTGGTAAATAAGATTAGCTACACTGAAACCCTGACGGAATGTCTGGATGCCTACATAAAGACTGAGGAAGAGACTAGCGGCTATAAGATTACATTATCGAAGCTTATAGAAACAATTAATAAAAATAATTATAATGCAAGGCTTTTTCCGTTGCTTAAAGCGGTACAAATTGATGGTGAGGCTAAGAAAAATATTAAGGTGCTGTTAGAAAAGAAGAAAATCTATAGGATAAGTGATTTGCATAGATTATCAATGCTGCCAATGTCAAAAAATGAGTATATAGAGCTTATTGCGTTTATCAGAGAGCTAGATCAAGATTATAAACAGCTTGTACGGGATGAGTTTGCCAAGTTGAATAACAGTGATAAGGAGCAAAATGTTATCAAAAGACGTGCAGCTGGTGAATCTCTTGTGGATATTGCAAGTGAACATAATGCATCAAGGGAAAGATTCCGGCAGATGGAAAAGAGATTTTTTAAGAAGTTTGAAGGTTATTTAGCAAGCAGTAAAGCGCATTTTATAATAAGTGCATTTAGCCAAAGTCCATTCTATATTAGCATTGCAGAAATAAAGGATATATGCGGAGAAGAAGCTGAATGTTTTATTCACTGTCTAAAGGGGTGCAGCTATGAAAATCTGCATTGGTTGGAACGACTGGAGTGTTTTACAGTAGGAGATGCATCCTGGTACATAAAGCTAAAGGAAAGTCTTGGTAAATTGCCGGAAACGATTAATACATCTGAGCTGGATTGTTTAACAAATGAAATTATTAAGCAGACAGAATCAATAATAGGTGCTGAAGTCATCAAAAATCTGATTATTAGCGAATATAAGATTCATGAAAAAAATTACCTATCGAAGAAGATGTGCAGTAGTCAGATGTATCTTACTGTTTTAGAGAAATATTTTAGTGACGGTATAAGAGTTCATGAACCCTTAGAGCTTAAAAGATTTAGAAGTTATGTAAAAGAAATGTTTGGCAATAACAGCATTGGAGAGTCTGATAAAACTATAGCCATTACAATCTGCCGTTTGGCTGTTCTATGTGACAGAGGGAAATACATACTCCCGGATAAAATTAAAATACCAATGGAACTGCTTGAAAGGATAAGAAATTATATCAAGCAGTGCGCTAGAAGTATAATTATGTTTACTGAGCTATTTGAACATTTCAAAGGTGAGCTTATTGAAAAGACTAACATCACAAATAGATATTTTCTGCAAGGTGTATTACGCTATCACTACCCAACTGAATACTTTTATACCCCTTATACATTGAACAAGGATAATAATAGTGGGGCATCTATAAAAATTGCCATTGAGGAATTTATCAGACAGGCTGAATGGACCGCAGAAAAAGAAGAGCTGAAAGAGGAGTTTGCTGGAATATCAAATGCAGTATTGACAAATGCATGTACATCAAATTCAAATATAGTAATGTGGGAGTCAGGACGTTATGTTCACGCTGAAAAGCTTAAAATTTACGAAGCAGATTATACAAATACTCTTCCAATTATACAAAAAAATATGCATGAGGGATTTGTTGCCTCCAAAAAGCTTTTCAAAGTATTTTCAATGTTTTGTACTGAATTTCTTAGGAGAAATAGAATTGAAAACCATAATATGCTGTTTGGTGTACTTTTCTATATGTTTAAGGATACATTAGGCTTTAAGAAACCTTATATATCACAAAATAAAAATATGATTTGCTCTAAAGAGGCAATAATAAGAGACTACCTTAGTGAATATGATACATTTAAGATATCAGAGCTTAGGGGTTTTTGTACTAAAATGCAGATTAGAATAATGAATTTTGAGACTCTAATTGATAACCTTAGAGATGAATTTATACGAATTGATTTTAATACTTGCGTGCGAAAACATAAACTAAACATAAATCAGGATGTAATAAATAAAACAGAGGAAGCTACATCGCTTTTAGTAAATGATATGGGTTTTGTTTCCTTAAGAAAAATCATTAATTTTTTAAATTATCCTGAAATTGGAGTAAAATGGACTCAGACTCTGCTTGAATCTATCATTTGTGAATACAGCAGTAAATTTAAGGTAATAGATTTGGACTACAGGGATTACAGGTATGTATTTGGTATCATTATATACAAGCGATGCGGGATAAATACCTATGAAGAGCTTTTAAGATACGCTTTGAAAACAGAGGCAGAGCATAGAACCTTCAATAATCTTAAGGAAACTGAAAAATGGCTGAAAGATCAGGAACTTATATTAAAGGAGATTCCCAGACTGCTATTCCTAAAAGGAATTATAAGTCAAACAGAAAATGGTGAAATAGTTATAAAATAAGAAGCGGTAAAAGGGGAGGTCGGTATAGACGCTCCCTTATTTTACCGCTTTAAGCTTTGCTATATCATATGTATTTTCTTTAGTAACAGCTTCTACAATATTAAGTTCCTTAACTATGCTGTCGATTTTTGAGTTCAATTCTATATGCCTGCTTGCATTTTGTACTTCAATAGTATCCAGCTTATTATCTATGGAATCAACTTTAATTTCCAGTAAATCGATCTTATTTTCTACAGAATCAACTTTAATTTCCAGTGAATCGATCTTGCTTTCTACTGAATCAACTTTATCTTCTACAGATGCTACTCTTAGTTCAAGCTTAGATAGTCCTTCTTTAGCATCCTTAACTTCGTTTTGAAGCTGATCGAAACCATTTTGAAGCTGATCGAAACCATTTTGAAGTTGTTCGAAACCATTTTGAAGCTGTTTGAAATCCTGTTGCAGTCCTAACAGCAATTGTTTTATTTCTTCCATAACCTGCCTCCTATAAAAAATTAATACAATGATGTTGTAAGTAATTTGCTGTGTATTATGTTTGGAATAGTTTATAGAACGATTGTACCATAGATAATATTTAATTCCAATGTCTTATTATTAAATATATAAAAAATATAATCGTAAAATAATAAAGACCTTACTCCAAGAGTAAAGTCTAATAATTCTATTAATATGTGTGGTTAAGGTTGGTGCCGAAGGAGGGACTCGAACCCTCACGGTTTCCCGCATGATTTTGAGTCATGTGCGTCTGCCATTCCGCCACTTCGGCACAACTACATATTGTATAATAGCATATCTGAAAATAAAATGCAATATAAAATTTTAGGATTTTTTATTTACAGCAATTACATTTTATATATAGCAGGCATATTGTTATAATGAAGGGAGTAAAAATTATGTTAACTATATATAGAACACGCTATAGAGAAACAAAGGGAAGCAATAACTATGTACGTATTCTATCAAATATAAATAAAACTCATAGAGGGAGGAATAATACAAATGGATCCATTAACCCATGCAATTGTAGGATTGAGCATAGCGGTGCTGTCCGGTGAACCCATAAGCTTGTCAAACCCTGCTATGCTTGGCTGTATAGCAGGTGCGGTAATACCTGATATTGATATAGTAATGCAAATTAAAGGTGATTACAGCTATTTAAAAAATCATAGAGGAATATCTCATTCAATTCCTATGCTGGCGATTTTTTCAGCATTAATAACAGGTGTTTTATTATTTGCCTATGGTACGATTCCCTTATATAAGGTGCTTCTTATGGCTTTTGGCGGCTGCTTATCACATGTGCTGCTTGATTTAACCAACTCTTACGGAGCACAGATTTTGTGGCCATTTTATAAGAAAAAAATAACTTTTGATTTACTGCTGATATATGATCCGGCACTTTTGATTTTATCACTCTTAATTATATTTCCTGTATTTCAGAAGTATATACCACCTTATATTATTGTGGTTGTATTTGTATATTATCTGGGTATCAGATATCATATGCGTAAAAGCGTTAAAGCCGCTGTATCTTCAAGCTTGGGACAAGTGTATAATATAAAATTTATCAGAGTGCTGCCATCAATGATAGGCTTGATAAAATGGCATTTTATCATTTTTACTGAGGAAGAAAAAATTATAGGAGAATTTAATATATATCCTAGAAAATTAAGAATTATACGAAAACTAGAAAATATTGACAAAGACCTAATGGAAATGGTTATAAATACACCTCTTGCAGAATTTTTTGCAGAATTTACACCTGTATATCACATTGAGTGTACAACAACAGAAGATGAATATATTTATAATTTTATTGATTTACGCTATTATATAGCAAAGGACTTTCTGCACCATGCTACAGCTGTAATAAATAAGGACTTGGAGGTTGTGAAATCTTTATTCCACCCTTACAGAAAGAGCAGAGATGTACATCTATAATAATTTGGTCAAATTTATTATAGATAACCAACTCTAAAACAAAAAAGAAGGAAGTATAGTCTTTTTATAGAATAGTACTAATAGAATATTTCAGCAGTACTATAAAGGCAGTAGTAACTTATAGATTAGCAACTCTAAAACTCAAAACACTTTTCGTTAAGAGTTGCTAATCTCTTTGTGAGAAACAACTAGAAAGTTTATATATTAGGAACAAAATAAAACAAATTTCGTCTTTATATAGTATTGTAATTATTTAGTATATATTATTTTTGAATGTAATCTGTTTAGGTTGATATATAAGTTAGAGCGGCGTTTGAGTAAAGGGGGTACAGTGATGAGTGATCAAGAAAGATTATTGATAAAAAGCAGTAAGTCTGGAGATATCCAGTCCTTTGAAGAGCTGATATCGATATATGAAAAAAAAGCTTACAATATTGCCCTTCGTATTATGGGAAATGAGGAAGATGCTAAAGATATGACACAAGAAGCATTTGTAAGGATATTCAAATCAATAGCTAATTTTAAAGAACAATCGGCATTTTCTACATGGATGTATAGAATAGTAACCAATGTATGTCTTGATGAAATGAGAAAAAGAAAAAATGAAAAGCTGATATCAATAGATAGTGGATTTGAAACAGAGGATGGAGAGATAAAGCTGGAGCTGAAATCAAACTCGGAAACACCAGAAGAAGCTTATCATCGTAAAGAAAACAAGCAGGTAATCGTAGGTGCTATAAACGAATTAAACGATGAGTATAAAAGCGTTATTGTATTGAGAGATGTGCAAGGCTTTAGCTACGAAGAAATTGCGTCAATTTTATCATGTTCCATTGGAACAGTTAAGTCTAGAATAAATAGAGGACGAAATTTGTTAAAGGATAAACTAAAATCGCGTTTGGAACTTTCTAAGGCGTATAACGTCTAACTAAGGGAAGGGAGGGATAAGAATGAAATGCGAACTGACAAGAAGCTTAATGTCTTCATATATAGATAAAGATATCAATGAAATTGACAGAATCGGATTTGAGAAGCACCTTCAACAGTGTTCTGAATGTCGTGAAGAATATGAGTTTTTGCTTGAAGTTGTTAATGATTGCAACAGCATAGAGGAAGCAGATTTACCTGAAGGTTTTCACGAGGAACTGCATCAGAAGCTGGTGCAAGAGCAGTATAATACCAAGCTTCCATCCAAATTGGTAAAATTTATTAATAACTATAGATGGAAAGCAGCATCCGGTCTGGTTGCGGCAGTTTTAATAATTGCAATAGCTATAAATGGCGCTCCGCTCTTAAATGAAAACTTCAGCAAAAGTGAAGCCGGAAGTAGTGAGAATAGCACTGCGGCAGCAGATTATGATATGGCAAACAGCTTTGACACAAGTTATACTATGGCAGCCCCAGCAGCGGAAGCCGCTAGGAAACAAGAACCAACAGTTACAATCACAAGCGATGTTGTTCCTAAAGTTACCGCTGCACATACATCAGCAGATAGTGTTTCAGTGACCTTTAGCGAGTCAGTTGAAACAAATGATGCAGCAGTAAGTGAAAGTCCTGCAATATCAAGTACGCTGCAAGCACCTTCCAGAGCTGCGTCATCAAGAAAGGTTATAAAATCAGGAAATATAACAATCAAGGTAGCCAATCTGGATGCCAAGGTAAATGATATTAAGAGCATTGCAGAGGGAAGCGGCGGATATGTTGAAAACTCAGAAGTAAGCAATAATAATATAAATACTATTAGATTTACAGATAAAGAAAGCGGCAAGCTTATTGAGCAAACTACAGTAAAAAGTGCAAATATAGTTATTAGGGTTCCACAGGAGCAGTTTGATAGTATATTCAATAACATAAAAACAATGGGTAAATTAGAAAACGAAAATGTATACGGAAATGATATTACCCTACAATATAGAGATACAGAAGCAACGGTATTAAATTTAAAAATAAAAGAGCAAAAGCTCCAAGAGCTTATGACCTCAAAGGCAAATACCGTTGATGAAATCTTAAGAATTGAGGGCGAGTTAAACAATGTCAGAACCTCAATTGACATTATGAGCGGCGACATTAAGAGATGGGATGATTTGGTACAGTTATCATCCATATACATTAATATTACAGAAGTAAAGGAAACAGAACTTGAGGCTGCGGCAGCCGGAAGTATATGGGATAAAGCTTTAAGAGGGTTTAGAAGAACAATTGACAAAATAGGGCTGGCTCTGGAGAAATCATTTATATTATTTATAGCTTCATTACCTTTGATACTAATGTTCGGCATTCCGTTAATCATATTGGCCTTAATAATTAAAAGGAAGAAACCAGTCAGAAATTAATACAAAGGATTTGCATCCATTATGGAGCAAATCCTTTTAATATTATAGAGAAATATTTAAATCATATGCGTTAACTTAAGCTATAATTTTACAAATCTCTGGCTGTAAATATAATTTTTCTACAGTTGTTTACAAAAGCAGCACCTTAAGAGTATGAAACAACTAACATTATATGATGCTTATTATATTGAGGTATTTCATATAAATTACTGTGCTGCCTCTCGGGTTAGGCTTCGTGGATGTAAACAACTTCCGAAAAGTTATATTTACAGCATATTGGTATAACTTGGCTTAAGTTAACGCATATGATATTT
>CALGKJ010000136.1 GCA_937930535.1 uncultured Clostridia bacterium | reverse complement strand
AAAATCAATTATAAACAGTTTTTATGTTTATAATTGATTTTTGTTTTTTATATTATGAGTGATTTTTTGTAAACTAAATAGAATACCATTAAAAATCAATCCAACTCACAGCCATGTAATTTAGCAGATTTGCACTTGATAATTATAAAGTATTTACTTACTCTTTTAGTAAAGACATATAAGCAAGCGACTGCATATTGTACAATTACATCTAGAAGCTAAAAGTTAGTATTGCGCAATAAAAAACAGCGGTTATAACTTTTCTAAAAAAGTTATAACCGCCATTATGTATACATAACCAACTCTAAAACGCAAAATACTTTTCGTTAAGAGTTGCTAATCTCTATAGTCCATATTTATTTCTTATTTATTTCGCCTTCTTGGTAATCTAGCGGCAATTCTACATCTGAGTATATTATTGTTAATCTTTCCATATTCATTCTCCTTTTTCAATTTATAATAAAATTCATTCTGTCATACATTTTCTAATTGCATCCATTTAACTTCTTGTAGTTTACAGTATTAAAGCTTTTCATAGTTTTTTTAATCTGTAAACAGTAAATGTAAAAACAAAACTATATTGGTCATTGCTCACTAATGTGGTATACTATATTTGCAGTGTTTACAGGATAGCATTTCTCAGGTGAAATCCTGTTACACCTCTGTGGGCCGTCTATATGTCGGCTCATTTGTTTTGTATTGCTTTATAACATCACCTCTCAATCCGTGTAATTGATGCTGACAATTCAATTATATTAGATAATCTAACAAAAAGCAAGCCCCTGCATGGAATATATATCCATTAGCAGGGAATGTGTTAATTATATTTTAGCAGTATTATAAATAAAATTTCTAATTTCATAGGATTTATTAGAATTTCCCTTATTTTTCGTGTCTTTTTATGTCGAATTTTGTATTATTTTGTCGAATATTTTTTATAATATTTTTTTCATTCCCTCGATAAGCAAAAGAGAGATTAAAAAATCTCTCTTTTAGCATGTTTGTTTCTACTTACTTAGTAACTACTATCTGATAATTTACAGGTTGTATTGGTGCTGAATTCTTTTTGTATGGATCATCAATGTCAGCCGCATGAACTATTCCTAAAAGATTTGATGCTACAACTGCCACTAGACACCCATACTTTAACCACTTTAATAATTTCTCCATGACTATCCCTCCAAATTTAATATTTTTATTTTTTCGCTTATTCTGCCTAAGCATGAATACAAATCATCTATGTAGCTGATATTTGAGGTACAGCTTTTCATGTAGTAAACGGCTTTCTCCAGCTCTTTTAACACGCCTGCATCATTGATAGCTTGAATAATACTCTCTATTCTGGTTTTGATAAGCTTCTTATCTATGGCTTTGCCAACTGTTTCTCTCAACATATTTATATATTCAAAGCATGCAGACGTATCTCCAATTAGAAGCTTTATTTCTGCATACGTTTGCATAAACGTTAAATGCCTGCTGGTTATCCCTTCTTGAGAAACTATCTCCAATGCTTCCTTTATTTGTCTGATTGCAGAATTGTAATCCTTCATTAGGCAGTAAATATCTGCAATATTGTTTAAGGCTGAGCTTCTTCCGCTTATATCCTTATCATTAAAGGTAATCAATGATTTAAAATAATAATCCTTAGCTATGTCATACATCTTTTCTCTTTTATAGGTAGAACCTATTGCCATTAGAGCCGCACCTTTTTGGCTTATGCTTTCATTGTTTATAGTTGCGTGATCCAAAGACCTTTTAAAATACTCACGTGCTCTTGTGTAGTAGCCTAATGAATTCAGTATAGTCCCATATCTATAATGAAATATGTACATAGCTTCGTCATTGACCTTGAATTCAGTAGTGTATTCCTTAGCTTTTTTTATATATTTATCAGATTCATATGTGTTGCGCTCAATAAAGTAATGATCTGCAAGCTCGGAGCATAAAATAACCTGCATACTGTAATCCTTGCTATCTGCCAAGTTAATTGCATGCTTATACAGCTCTATTGCCTTAACATTATCATTTCTGTAATAATGATTCTTAGCATAGTTTCTATGCATCAGCGCAAGCTCGTTTGTTAAACTAAACTCATTACATAAGTTTATGATTTTTTCGAAGATTTCTAAATCCTGAATCTCATTATAAAGAACTATATTTTCATATATAATTTTGACAAATCGTCTTATTTGACTCACATCAGACAGTGCTATTTCATCCCAGCCCATAGACAGCTTTTCTGTAAGCAGAAGCTTAAAGGAATCTGATCTTATATGCGGATATGAGCAATAGTTCATAATTGCTTTTAATGATAGCGTCGGCTTTTCCAGCTCATGGAACTTTTTCAGAGTTCCATACCTGGATTCAATTAATACTTTAACCTGCTGTCCTTCGTTAAGTATTTTTATATCTTGCAGTCCTAATTTTCTTTTCATTACAACACCCCAAGCATATAAAAAGCATTGTTTATTTTTTATTATTCACTGCTTTGCTGCATCTTGTATAATATACTTAGTGTAACATAATACATGTATATTTACATTATATCATCCTTTAACACTGTCTGATACTATCTAATGCTTTAAAAAATTAATAATTGTAACATTTTTTGTGTTTGTTTGTTATGGTCTTGTCAAATGCTCAAGTAATGTTAAGAAATCTCTGGCATGCTTATCATCGTCGCCGCACATTTCGACAGATGCCATCAAGTTCTTACATACCTCTGGTCTTTCTTTGTTTCCAAATAGCTTGCACTTGTTGTTATCCGTAAGCTGTATGCATCTCACCCCAGCAGGTTTGCCCTCAGGCATTCCGGGTATGGGTGTTGATATCGAAGGTGCAATACAGCATGCACCGCATCCTATCCTACATTCCATAATATTTAGTCCCCCATATAATTGCACAAAATGCTGCTAAAGAGCTTTAAGCTCTATAAATGCAGCATTTTGATTATACTATATATTTACTTTATTTGAAAGTCTGTTTATAACAGTTGCAAATTCTGCCCATGTTACCAAATCTTCACCCTTGTGACCATCCTTTATCAAGCCTTTATCCTTTAGTTCTTTTATTGCAGGTTCTCCCCAGTGCGGCTGTATGTTAAGCTCTACACCTAGATACTCGACTATAGCTTCCCCTATAGCTATTGCCTCATTTTTCAGAAACTCATTGCTCTTAAGCAATTCTGCATCCTTGGCATTTGTGAGAAAGCCGCCTTCTACGATGATTGCATCTGTGTTTTTATTCCATATCTCACGAATCATATAGT
The DNA here is from genome assembly GCA_937930535.1 of uncultured Clostridia bacterium. Taxonomy (GTDB): domain Bacteria; phylum Bacillota; class Clostridia; order Lutisporales; family Lutisporaceae; genus CALGKJ01. The sequence continues at coordinate 12,171 of CALGKJ010000136.1, read as the reverse complement.
ACCAGTCAGAGCCTCTTGTGTTTAGCTTTGTAAATGCTCTTCTTGTTGGCATACCAACCTTAGCAAGCTTATTTAATATGTTTAATGCAAGTTTGTCATCATATTCATCATAATGGGCGTGTATTACTTCAGCTCCTCTAGCTTCTGTGTTTGCCGCAGCATTATGGTGAATTGATACGCACAAATCAGGATTAAAGCTTTTAACCATTTGTATTCTTTCATTTGTACTTAGGCTGATATCCTTTTCCCTAGTCATTCCTATTTCAATATCGTAGTACTTAAGAAACTCTCTTACTTGCAGTCCAACCTTCAGATTCAGTTCCTTCTCAACAAGGTTGTTTGCTGTAGCTCCCGGATCACTGCCTCCATGTCCTATGTCAAGCATTACTTTCTTCATGCTGCACCTCCCCCTTATACTAACTGCTAGTACATTCTATGCAGAAGGTGCTGTTAATGTATGACATAAATATTTTAAAATAATATTCTCTTATCTTCTACTCTCTTTGTTATTTTCATCTGGTCAAAATAGTCTAGCAAAGCCATTGCGTATTTTCTGCTTGTACCAAGCAAATCTCTGAACTGACCTAGTTCTATAGCTTTATGTTCTTTGATATAGTTTTTAACCATTTGTACCGCTTCATCATAAGCTTCCTGAGCAAAATAAATATCCTCACCTGCCTTTATTATGGCATTTGCCTCTACTAATGCATCAAACACCATCTTTAGCTGATTTTCGTTATATTTCTTTTCAGCTAGTATATCCGCTAATTTGGGAGGATTGAATTTATTTACACAGAATTTCTTGACTAGATAATCCTTTATCTGCTGTTGCAGCTTGTTAAACTCTATTTTAAAATCCTTTAGTGATACATAGTGGTTTTCCAGCTTAATTATATTATTCGAGGAATAATATGTGAATAAGGCATCAGCCAGCTTTTGTTTTATATTGTCCATGGTTTTTGATTTCAGTTCTTCTTTTGATATTCCTATTTTTAGAGGGCTTTTTTTGTGAAATATCTCTAGTGTATCAGAAATTCTGCTTTCCAGTTCCTTTAAAAAGCTGTTATGCAATATGTAATTATCATCACCCAGCTTAAACTCAACTACCCTTTGTTTTTGTACCAACTGGGCTATTAGCGAATCAAAGTAGCTTTCCTTCATGTTGCCTGTCATTTTTATTATGTCTTTTCTTTCTGGATATTTTGTACTCTGATTGCTTATGTATTGCTCAACTATATCCTCTGGACTTCCTTTTTCCTTGATTTTAAGCTCTTCAATAACCTCTTCACGGAATCTTTTTCTTTTGGGCGGATTTGAGTCAAGGACTGTACCGCCTGCTATAGTTATCATTGGTGAATATGTACGTATTACAAATCTGTCGTCCTTTTGACATGCAATTTGTTCTTCCAGCCTTAGCTGTACAAAAGCATTTTCTCCTGGTCCCAGCTCATCTCTATCCAGTAAAACAACTCTGCACATTACTTCTGATGTTCCATGGTACAGGCGTAATCTATCTCTGTTATCAATGCTTCGTTCTGAATCCTTGAGCATTTCTATTCTGGCATCCAGCATCATGGTTGAAACCATGGTTTCAGGGTTGGATAGTATATTTCCTCTTTCTATTTCTTCCACCTTTACATTGGCTATATTTAGTGCCACACGCTGTCCTGCATATGCTGTCTTAACACTTGCTTCATGTACCTGCACTGTTCTTACTCTGGCTGCTATTCTTTGAGGCAGTATCTCTATTTTGTCACCTTCGCTAATACTTCCTGATATTAACGTACCTGTTACAATAGTGCCAAAACCTGAAATGGTAAATACTCTGTCTATGGGCAGCCTGAAAATCCCTTCGTTTTTCCTTTCTTCAGTGGAATCAGCTATGTTATCTATTTCATTTATTAAGTCTTCAAGTCCGTGTCCCTTAGTAGAAGATACTGGTATTATTCTGGCTTCCTCTAAAAATGTTCCTTGTACTTCTTCCCTGACCTGTTCAGTTACAAGCTCCAGCCACTCCTCGTCTACCATGTCCTTCTTGGTAAGTGCAATTATACCTCTTTTAACCTGCAGCAACGTAAGGATATTCAGATGCTCTTTAGTTTGAGGCATAACACCTTCATCAGCAGCAATGACTAATATTACAACATCTATGCCGGCAACTCCCGCCAGCATGTTTTTTATAAATTTTTCATGACCGGGAACATCCACTATGCCTGCACGTCTTCCACTGGGCAGGTCAAACCATGTAAAGCCCAGCTCAATAGAAATCCCTCTTTCCTTTTCCTCCTTAAGTCGATCTGTATCTCTGCCTGTTAAAGCCTTTATCAAAGTGGTTTTGCCGTGATCTATATGACCGGCAGTACCTACAATCACATTTTTCAAGAACACCCCTCACCTTCTGGCTATTTTATGCCTTAATAGCTATTCTATTTTTCAAGCTTTCGGTACTCCATTTAAGGGCATTTTCAACTATGTCAAACTCATCATCAATTATTGTCCTTATATCTAAAAGAAGCCTGTCTTTGTTTATTCGTGCAATTATCGGTGTTTTGTATTGCCTTAAAACAGTATCAAGCTTATCCGAAGAAATATCATCAAGCTGAATGCTTATTACCTTGGTAGGCAGCTTATGCAGAGGCATGGAGCCGCCGCCAACCTCTGAAAACTCATCTTCTATTTTTATACTGGCATATTCTCCTATTGATTTCTTCAATTTGTTGTATAACCTTTTAGCTCGTTTGCTGATATCCTGCTGATCACAGCATAGCATTTTTAGTATTGGGATGCTTTTTACCGCTTCTTCTTCGTCTAAATACAGCCTCAAAGTCCCCTCTAATGCTGCCAGAGTCAGCTTATCTATTCTAAAAGCCCTGGTTAATGGATTTTTTTTCATTTTGTCGATAAAAATCTTCTTGCCTATGATAATACCTGCCTGAGGTCCCCCCAGCATTTTGTCACCGCTGAAGGTCACTACATCCGTGCCTGCCTTAATAGAGTTCTGTACTGTAGGCTCGTAGGGCAGACCGTATTTTGAAAGATCAATAAGTATTCCGCTGCCTAAATCCTCTATGACCGGCAGCCCCAGCTTATTACCTAATGCAACTAGCTCTTCACTGCCCACTTCCTTTGTAAAGCCGCAGATTCTATAATTGCTGGTGTGTACCTTAAGCAGTGCGGCTGTATTCTCAGTAACTGCATTTTCATAATCAAGCAAATGTGTTTTATTTGTAGTACCTACTTCTCTAAGCAGTGCACCGCTCTGAGTCATTACATCCGGCACCCTAAAAGAACCACCGATTTCTACTAATTGACCTCTTGATACTATTACCTCTCTGTCCTTTGCCATAGTGCTTAATACAAGTAAAACTGCTGCCGCATTATTATTAACCGCCATAGCAGCTTCTGCCCCTGTCAACCTGCATATAAGCTCCTCCACATGACTGTATCTTGAGCCTCTTTCACCTGTAGCTGTATTCATTTCCAGATTTGAATAGTGGGTTGCAATATTTAAAAGCATGTCCTTAAGCTTAGGACTTAATATGGCTCTTCCTAGGTTTGTGTGCAGTACTACACCAGTGGCATTTACTACATTTTTCAGCTTAAAGCTGGTAATGTCTGATACCTTTTTAATAATGCCCCTGATAATAGCATTATTACTTGTATCTATAGCTTTTAAATTTTTATCATCCGAGGATACTATAAATTTTCTATATTCATTTAGATATTCTCTTATTGCTTCAACTACAATGCTTCTTGGGTGTGCAAATAATAGTTTTTCGATTTCGCCGTTTTTTAACAACTCATCTACGGCTGGTATATTACTGAGTATTTTTCTTTTGTCTTCCATTACTAACCTCCTAGGGTTTATAAAACTTCTATAGGGTATTTCCCCTTCTCTTTGACCCTTCCAATTACTGCGAAATCTGTTTTGTTCACAAGTCTTAGCTCCTCTAAAAGCTCCTCCAGCTTGTTTTCTGCAACGGAAATTAATAAACCGCCTGAAGTTTGCGGGTCGTACATAATGTCCCTTATCTCTTGAGATATATTATTAACAAAGTTAATTTTACCCTGTAAATATCCTTCATTACTGTATGCGCCAGAAGGTATTATACCCATTCTTGCAAGCTCAATGCTCTCCTGTATTATAGGAAGGCAGTCAGACCAAAGCTCCAATGTAGCACCGCTTCCCTGAGCCATTTCAAATGCGTGACCTAAAAATCCAAAGCCTGTTATATCAGTACAGCCATTTATGCCCACCTTTGTCATTGCTTCACATGCATCTTTATTTAGATAGGACATTATAAAAACAGCTTTTTCATAGGTTTCTGCTTCTGCTATATCCCCTTTAATAGCAGTATTAAGGATTCCGATACCTAAGGGCTTGGTCAGAACCAGCATATCTCCCGGCTTTGCACTTGAATTGGCAGCAACCTTATCTGGATGCACCATTCCCATTACTGACAGCCCAAACTTTGGCTCGTCATCCTCCACTGTATGTCCCCCAATAACTATGGCTCCTGCTTCCATAACCTTATCTGCTCCGCCTCGAAGTATTTCGCCCAGCACATCCATAGAAAGACAATTTGGAAAGCATACTATGTTCATTGCGGTTACTGGTTTTCCTCCCATGGCATACACATCACTAAGGGAATTTGCAGCAGCAATCTGACCAAAGGTATAGGGATCGTCTACAACTGGCGTAAAAAAATCCAGTGTAAGTATAACTGCTTTGTCATTATCTATTTTATAAACAGCGGCATCATCGGAAGTTTCTGTTCCTACTATAAGGTTTTCATCACTGAATTTTGGTAAATGACACAGAACCTGTGCCAAGGTCTCAGGACCTATTTTAGCTGCTCAGCCTGAGCTTTTTGTCATCTGTGTCAGTCTCACTCTTTTGCTGCTCATTATGCCGCCTCCTTTCACTTATGCATTTTGTTTTATATAAATCACACTATGCAAGCTGTATTGCGGAAATGATTCTTATCTGTATACATTAGACTTAGTGCGATTCGTTCTAATAAATTATATCATAACATTATCCTAATATCACCCATATGTTATTGTACAGTAATAAAGTCCTTAAGCGAATCAAATTTTTTAGCACCTATTCCGGTTACATTCTTTAAATCGTTAATAGTTTTAAATTTGCCATTCTGATTACGATGTTCTATTATTTTGACAGCAGTTGAAGGACCTATACCCGGAAGTGTATCAAGCTCGCTTTCTGATGCTGTATTAATATTTACTTTTCCAGACTTTTTTGAAGCTGTAGGACTACTACTGCTTACACTGGATACTATGCTGGCTTTTTCATCTATTATTTCTCCTTTTTTAGGTACATATACCATCTCTGCATCTGATAGTATATGAGCCAGATTAATAATATTCAAGTCTGCGTTTTCTAAAGCCCCTCCTGCCTGCTCAATCGCATCACCAAGTCTTGACCCCTCTGCTATAGTTATATTTCCCGGTCTGCCTACTTGACCGCAAATATATACTATTATACTTTTTTCTTCTACAGTATCATTAGCAGCCGCCTCCGGTTCTGCTTCTGATGGTAAGGCATCAACATTAGTAGAACTATTATTGCTATTATTACTGTTGCTTTCAGTTAGTATAATCTCGGTTGCAGCGTTACTTTTTAAGTAGATAGTGCCGGAAATTAATACAATAAGAAGTATAAGTGCAGCTATTATGAATTTTTCTTTGTCCTTTGCTTTGTACATTGTTGAACCTCCTTTATAAATTTATATATTGCTAATCTATATTATAGCAGATGTATATTGTTCAACAATGAATAATTACGCCTGTATCCTGCATATTTTTATGTTTTTTTGATGTTTTTACTTTATTTTTTTGGTATACTATAAATGCTTGACTAATATACTAAAGTGCTTGGTTTTAATATAAGCAATGATAAAATTATTTTGTGGAGGTTTGGATGAAGAAAAAGTTAATAATCGTACTAGCTTTAATACAAATATTTTGTTTTGCTGTAGTTTGGGCGGATCCAAACGTTGCGGCTCCGGCAGCAATATTAATAGATGGCAAAACAGGTAGAGTATTACATGAAAAAAACGCTGATCAACAAATGTATCCAGCAAGCACAACTAAAATAATGACCTGCATACTTGCAATTGAGAAGGGCAGCCTAAATGACATTGTGACTATCGGCAAGAACCCCGCAGCCCTTATCGAGCGTGGAAGCAGCCAAATTTATCTTATACCTGGTGAACAGCTTACCTTGGAGCAGTTAATATACGCTCTAATGCTTTCATCCGCAAATGATGCAGCCATAGCTATAGCAGAGCATATTTCCGGCTCTGTAGAAAGCTTTTCTGATCTTATGAACTTAAAGGCAAAAGAAGTAGGAACAAACAATACTAATTTTGTAAATCCTAATGGATTACACAATGATAATCATTATACTACCGCCAGAGACTTAGCGAAGATTGCATATTACTGCATGAAGAATGAGATTTTCAGGAAGATTGTATCAACCTACAGCTATGAAATACCAGCAAATGAAAAGCAGGAAGCAAGACCCTACATCAGAAACAGCAATAAGCTTATATGGAACAGCTCTAGCAATTCTAATTACTATGAATCTGCTACAGGCATTAAAACAGGATATACATTTAAAGCAAAGCATTGTCTTACTGGTGGTGCTTCTAGTAATGATTTGGATTTAATAACGGTAGTTCTAGGTACGGAAAAGCCGTACTTATATACAGATACAAAAGCTTTGTTTGAATATGGCTTTGAGAATTTTGCATACACGAAGCTGCTTGAGAAAAATCAAATTGTCACTACTATTCCTATTCAGAATACAGATATTAAGATTAACCTGATATCAGAAGAAGATTTTTCTTTGACCCTTAATAAAGCTGAAAATGATGAGCTGCAAAAAAATATAATATTAGATGAAACTATACCCGAAGAATTTGAACCCGGGCAAATCCTTGGAAAAATAGTATACTCTATAGGCGGTGAAGAGATAAAAACTATTAATCTATCAGCAGAGGAAGGCTATACTCCTCCAAAAATAAGCACCAAGATTAAAAATATGATAGGCGATAAGAAATTCTCGTGGAAATGGCTGCTTTGGGTGTTTTTACTGTTTATTATATATAGGGCTATTGTTACTTATATAAAAGTTAAAAAAAGAAACTCAAGAAAAACAAATTTTGTTAGAAGATAAAAAAACAAACCGCTTATAAATACAGCGGTTTGTTTTTTTATACTTATTAAACAAAAGCTATTACTTCTATTTCTATCAGAACATCCTTAGGCAGCCTCGCAACCTCTACACATGATCTTGCAGGCTGATTTTGGGTGAAATAACGTGAGTATACTTCGTTTATCTTGGGAAAGTCATTCATATCCTTAATAAATACTGTTGTTTTTACTACCTTGTCAAGACTGCTTTGGGCTGATTCTAAAAGTGTTTTAAGATTCTCAAGCACTTGTGCAGTCTGTGATTGAACATCGCCTTCCACTATCTGCATGGTTGCTGGTATCAGCGGCAGCATTCCCGAGGAATAAATTAAATTTCCAAGCTTAACCGCCTGAGAGTAAGGACCTATAGCAGCGGGTGCATTAGTGGTGCTTATTATTTCTTTTGTCATTAGTAATCCTCCTTGCAATATTCTTCTAGCATACTTTAGTTTTTGGTACTCTTCTGTCAAATTCATCTACAAGCCAAGTTTCTTTATCACTGCCTTTAAAAATATAACAATATATATAAGTTTTATTATTTCTTTCTTCCAGCTTTATATCATCCTTCATTTTTTGAATATCATACCACCATTCAAATTTAACGCAGGAATTGCTATCAATGCTGCATTCCTCAATCTTAACTAACGCTTGACCATTTCTTTCTCTTAATACCTTCATATAGATGTCCCCCTAATGTGTTAATTTTATATGTATATTTGCTGCCCACATTATTATATGAGCTGTAAAGCACTTAACTTAGTGCACAACAATATATATCATATGCAGCACATTAGAAGAATATGACAAAATTTTACCAGTAAATTTTTTTAATTATATTTATCCGGTTACTCTTATTTCATCCAAATAATTATAAATAGTATATCTTGATACGCATAAAATCTTAGCGACATAATCAATGGCTCCTTTTATCAGAAATACTCCCTTATCATCTAACATCTCAACAATATTTACTTTTTCCTCCTTGGACATAAAAGCAACAGGCTTTCCTACACTTTCCAACGTCTTGTTTACAATACTGCTCAAAACTTCATTTACATTACTTCCAAAGCTTTCTCTATTATCCTGAGGATACTCTTGGTCTTCCTCTGCCTTGGTAAAGTCTAAAAGCAGATTTTTAGCTATCATTAGCTCTGATATATCGAAGCTGATGCATAAAAAACCTATTAATTTACCGTTTTCATCTCTGATAACCATAGAAGAAGCCTTTAGTATTCTTCCGTCTGGTGTCTTTTTCATATAGTTGATTTTATGTCCGCAGGATTCGCCTTTTCTTAGGGCTGTAAGCCCATATTCACTCATAGGACCCCCTATGGCTCTGCCTGTTACATGTCCGTTTTCAATAGCAATTATTGAGTTCTGCGGATTGGTAACATCGTGAAGTACAACCTCGCAGTTTCTTCCAAATGTATTTGCTATGCCTTCAACTAAAGGCACCATATTTTTTAATATCGGATGAATATCCTTCATAAAACACACTCCCTTGTACCGCTAATGTCTATAATGCTTTGATGTAGATTATATAGCTTGTTTATACAAAATCTGCTTAGAGTTTTATTCTTATTATCTACTATTTACACAATATTTGCAAGATTAAAATTTTTTAACCACCCCTTCAATAATAAAAAGCTCTTACGACAATCGCAAGAGCTTTTTATTATTCTTCTACATCGATTTCCTTGGCATCAACCCATATTCTTTCGATGTTATAAAACTGTCTTTCCTCGTCATGGAAAATATGAATTATTATATTACCAAAGTCAACTAATATCCATCTTCCATTTCTAAAGCCTTCCTTATGATGAAGCTTATAGCCTGCAAGCTCCATCTTTTCCTCAAGGGCATCAGACATTGCTTGGATTTGTGTTGTTGATGTCCCTGTAACAATTATAAAATAATCTGATAAGGTTGATATCTCATGGATATCCAGCAATCTAATATCCTTAGCCTTTTTATCCTTTAGTATTTCCACGGCCTTGTTAGCCATTTCCGTTGATATTGAAAACAAATAAACCCCTCCTTATAATCGGTCTTTACCTAATATAATTGTTATATCACAGTCGTAAGAATTGTCAATATCAGTATCTACAATTGATATTCCCGAATCCAAAGCAAGAAGAGTCAGATCTTTGTCACTCCCACTCCTATTTATTAATCTTGATTCGCTAAATACAAGATCCTTAGTATCACCTATTCTTACAACAGTATAACCCAGTGCTTCAAGCTCTGCCTTTACCTTGGAGGCTAAACCGCTTTTTTTGGTGCTATTTAACACTTCCACTCTTATACCTTTCTTATTAGCCGCAGCTTGCACTTCTTTTTTGGAATCGTCAGCTTTTACAGAGTCTCCTTGAGCAGTTACTGCTACATCCTTGCTTATTTCTAAAGCTGTATTAACCTCTTCCAGCATTGCAGACAATTTTTCATGATCGTGTATGAAATAATCTACACCGTTGATTTTAAGCCCTTTACCGGGGACTGTAAACTGCTGTATATTATCAATCTTTATTTTTCCCACCTCTGCTGCATATTTTGTTATCTCGCCTTGTTCAAGATTGGTTTTAACATGATTACTCATAGTATTTATTATGTTAAATGCCTTCGGCAGTATAGATGGACTGGTCAGCTTATTAACAAAAGCCTTTATAAATTCATGCTGGGCTTTTATTCTGCCCAAATCAGCATCCACATATCCAGAACGATATCTTATAAAGTGAACTGCGTTTTTACCGTCAAGTACCTGTACTCCTGGCTTTATATCTATATATAGATCCTGTGTTGGGTCTTGATAATACATATGCAAGGGTACATTTATCTTGACACCTCCAATAGTATCTACTATTTTTTCTGCGCCCTTCAGACCTATCCTTACATAATGATGGATAGGAATATCCAATAAATCACCTACTGTTTTTAATACCAAAGCAGATCCATCCTCTTGCTTAAGTACAGAATTTATTTTGCCTTCCATAACACCAGGCAGCTTTACCTTTGTATCTCTGGGAACTGAAATAACAGCCAGCTTATTATTCTCTTTATTATATCTTACCACCATCATAATGTCCGATAAACCATCATTAACACCAAGCACCAGAGTATTAACTACCACATCATTTTTCGCCTCACGCGGACGCAGATCAGGATTTTCTTTTATTGATTGATTAAATTCATCATCCTGCATCTTATTATGTGTTCGGTCAAGATAGTAATATAAGCCGCCTAATATGCAGAAAAATACCAAAAATGATATCATAAATATTGTTAAATATTTTTTCAAGCTAACATCTCCAATCTTATCATAGCTTATATTTGTATGTTATGTAATATGAAATTTCTTGCAGCTATAGAGTCTGAATGTATGGATCGATCTATGGAAATAATATATTTTATTGTAAAATTTAGTGCCAGAAGTATAGCTTTATCTAGGTCTGCAAAAGCTGTGTTTCTGATTTCTTCAACGCCCTGAAAGCTTCTGAGGGGTTCAATAAAATCAGCAACAAAAATTATCTTTTCCAAGAGAGTCATGTCTGCCCTTCCAGTAGTATGATAGCGTACAGCAAGCAAGATTTCCTCATCATCTATCTGAAACAGTTCACGACACACATAGACTCCAGAAATAGCGTGCAGAAGTTCTTCAACATGCTTACAGGTATCATCCAGTTCTATTCCAAGCCTTTTTATGTATTGTAGCTGTATGTCCTTTGACATTTTTCTTGTGCAGTCATGTACCAAACCCGCTATCTCTGATTTATGCATATCACAGCCATACTTTGAAGCAAGCTCTACTGCCACCTTACTTACATTAATGGAATGTCTGTATCTTTTTTCAGACAGCTCCTGTCTAAGATACTTCTTAATTTTCGACAGATCAATCAATAAGCTCACTCCCTATATATGCCATACTTAAGAATATATTGTTCTACAGATTCAGGAAGCAGGTATTTTATTGTATGATTGCTTCTTACTCTATTTCTTATATCAGTTGACGATATAGCTAAAGAAGGAATTTCAATATGAAAAATCTCCTTACCATACTTAGACTTAATTTCATGCAGTTTTTGTTCCAAATCTCTTAAATCAAATCCAGGTCTTGTTGCTGCCACGAAATTGCACAGCTTCAATAGCTCTTCAACCTTGTGCCAAGTCAGTATTTCCAATACTGCATCTGCGCCGGTTATAAAATACAGCTCATCTATAGCGCAGTAAAGAGCTCTTAATTGCTTTATTGTATCTACTGTATATGTTATACCTTTTCTATCAATTTCTATTCTTGAAACTTCAAAATATGGATTAGTAGCAGTAGCCAGCATAGTCATATTATATCTATGGCTGGAATCAGTTATATTCTTTGAATTTTTATGAGGCGGATTTCCGGCTGGAATAAATATTACCTTGTCCAGTTGAAACCTATCTCTTACAGCTTCGGCCGCTACAAGATGACCATAGTGAATAGGATCAAATGTACCACCCATAACAGCAATTTTTCTATCGTGACGAAAAGCATCAAAAAAACTCATGGTTCACCTCAACAGCTCAAAATTAATTATTGTAATTATACACTATTTTGGATAGTATTAAAAGCAAATACGACAAATTTACGAAATTTATGACTAAAAAGCAGTTTAAGCACAAATGCTTAAACTGCTTTTTAGTCAGTATAATCTAAGTTTTATGGTTATTTCCCTATAAAACCCTATATTATAAAACTATTCTTGGGTTTTCTGTAGATTGTCTGTATAATACAAACTTTCCCCCTATAACTTGAACTACATCCGCACCTAAATATTGTGCTATTTCATTACTTGCTTCTCTTACGTCTGTCATACTGTTATTTAAAACTTTAATCTTAATAAGCTCTCTTGCCTCTAAGACACCACCGATTTCATTTATCATGGTTTCTGATAAACCACCTTTGCCAATCAAAAAAACCGG
>CALGKJ010000135.1 GCA_937930535.1 uncultured Clostridia bacterium | reverse complement strand
GTACCTTAAAGCCTATACCCATAGCCTTTGAGTCATTTACACAGGGAGATTTTGATCTATTTTTATTTTTATTCTATCTGCACTTTTATAAGTGTTATATGATTGAGGGAGTAGAAAATACAAAATACAGCTTGGATGATTTTTTTGGTATCGGGCTGGTTAATTTTTACAATAAAGAGCTGGCAAAAAAGTTTGCCAGAGAAATTAAACAAATAAGCTATGCAAATGAAAGCGATATGCATAAAAGCATAATTACAGAGATAAATAAAGGAAGCAGAGTTATAGTTCCAGGAGATTTATATTATTTATACTATGATGGGGAATATTTGAAAACCCATCATGACCATTATTTTTTAATCAAAGGATATGATGCCGAAAAACAACTATATTTTATTCTTGATACATCCCATGTAGATGGAGGGGCAAATGCAAAATATAAGGATTTCAAAATAGAATTTTGCACTCTAAGCAAATTAAGCGAGGGATATGCTCGTTATATTTGCGGTGTTGATAAGTTTTTCTTAACAATAAGGGAAAGTGAGCAGCAAAGAAACTTTACATATTTAGATGCAGTCAATGAGTATATTGATGTACTACAAATGGCATATGATGAAAATATTACTATCAGAAACGTTGTATATGATTTTTTTAATAAAACCTTGTCAGAGGGTGAGCTTGACTTAGAAAATCTTTTGAAGTTTACAAATTTAAGAACAGTATTCCATGATGCTTTATTCAAATATTTAAGAAAGCTTAATTTAGATAATGATTACATTAATAAATTAGAGTCAGAGAAGGACATATTAGAGCAGTCTACCCAGCAATTGAAATCCATGCTTTTATACAACTATATGAAAAAGGAAAAAAACTACAATCTCGTAGTACCCTTTTTAGAAAAAAATCAAGCAATGGAGAAGGCGTTTGGTAAAAATCTAATAAACTTTCTGAGTAAAGTAAATTATAAAGAGCTTTTACTTGACAGAAGCAATTTAACTGATAACTCAGTATTCTTTCAAAAAAATAATACTGAAGCAGTAATAGAACAATCTTCAAACAAGGTACAGATGTTTCACACGGAAAATAAAATTAATAATATATGGATAGCACAAGATGATGCGCCGCAAGTTTTGACTAAACTAGAAATTATGGATAATTTTAGTTTTGAGACAAAGGTTAATATATATAATAAAACCAATACAGGTTATAGTGATGAATTTGTTCTTATGCAGTGCATACAGAGCGGTTTAATAATAAGATTTGAGGATAATAGTAAAATTCTATTCGGAAATGAGCAAGGAGCAGTTGTATCAGTTTGTTATCCAGAAAAAGATATTGAACATAGATATGAGTATTCGGGTAATAAAGTATATCTAAAAATTACTAACTGCTTTGGTGAATATAAATTCTATTACAAAGAAAATATAGATGATGAGTGGATGTGTTTGCCAAGCATTATGGAGACAGCTAAATGTGTAAGCTTCGGGATGTTTTCTAAAACATGGGGCAACATAGGTGCAAAAGTGGTATTTGAAGACTTTGAATTTAGTATTGATCAATAAGAATATTACAAAGAATTAGTAAATAAATAAAGCGTCAATTTGTATAAAAAAACAAATTGACGCTTATATTATTTATATGATAATATATTCGTATAACGAATGATTCGTGAGGTGAATAATATGTCGCAAAAAATATTTCATAGGTTTTTATCCCTGCTGGAATATAAAAAGGAATATCAACTAAAAAGCAGTGCATTAAACTACACTCAGCTCCATGTATTAGAGGAAATTTATAAAAACAAAGAAATAAAGACCCTAGAAATATCCAAGCTGATGGATATTTCTCCATCAACCTTGATTGGAGTATTGGATGAGCTTGAGAAAAAAGGACTGATAACCAGAGAACGGCAGAAAAATGATAAAAGAGTAGTTGTTGTTTCAGCAACTGAAGCAGGAAGCAGTAAGGTAGAACAGCATTTTACAGAAGATAAAAGCTTTTTAAAAAACCTTACAGCATCACTTTCACAGGAAGAAAAACAGCAATTTTTTCAGCTTATGAAAAAAATCACTGATAGTATCGACCAACCGGAAAAACTATTTATACAAATGGGGGATTAAAATGGAATCAAAGAAGGATTTTAAGGCTGTAAGCAGCTCGGTAATAAACAAAAGCATGATGTCAATGATAGTAATGGTCATAATGATAGGACTGGGGGAAAAGCTTGCCGAAAGGTTTTTACCCTTGTATATACTTACGCTGGGAGGAACTGCATACGCAGCAGGCTTTCTGAATTTTTTAGATAATTTTCTAAGTGCCGTTTATTCACCAATTGGCGGGTACATGTCTGACAAGCTGGGCTACAAAAAGGCAATGATGGTATTCACCATTATTGCACTTATAGGATACGCCATAGTGCTTATTATACCAACATGGCAGGCAGTTCTTATAGGAGCATTTTTCTTTATATCATGGACTGCCATCTCGCTTCCGGCAGTTATGAGCATGGTATCAAAGGTAGTAAAAAAGAACCAAAGAACAATGGGAGTATCCATACATTCATTAGTACGACGAATACCAATGGCATTAGGTCCTCTTTTTGGAGGCTTGCTTATAGGAGCATATGGGCAGGTAACAGGAGTTAAGATATCCTTTTCAATAGCCTTTGTTCTAGGCATAGTAACACTATTTTTTATACATTTTTATATGGAAGATGATAAAGAAAAGGACAAGGTAAGTGATGAAGATAGAACGGCTTATTTTAGTCTTGAGCTGAAAAACCTTTTGATATCCGATATACTCATACGTTACGCAGAGCAGATACCCTACGCCTTTTTGGCAGTTTGGGTCATAAAATACAAGGGATTGTCAGGAGCTCAGTTTGGCTATCTTACAGTAATAGAAATGGTTACAGCTTTGCTTATATATATACCTGTTGCATATTTTGCAGACAAACATGGAAAAAAACCCTTTGTGCTTATAACCTTTGGATTCTTTACATTATTTCCTTTGGTATTATACTTCTCAAACTCCTTCTGGACATTTGTATTTGCCTTTATAATAAGGGGACTCAAGGAATTCGGCGAGCCTACACGAAAAGCACTCATAATGGATCTTGCACCGGAAAATGCAAAGGCAAGCACCTTCGGACGCTATTACTTCATCCGAGACTTGGTTGTATCCATAGCAGCCTTAAGCAGCGGCTTTTTATGGAGCATATCGCCAAAGACAAATTTTTTAACAGCCTTCGTTTTCGGCATAATAGGCATGATTGTTTTTGCCATGTTCGGCAAGGATGTAAATACTTCTGACAGCACTAAATAAGCCATTAGTTATATTTAGTATAAATAAAGACTATATTTAAAAGTGGATTCTTCGGAATTCACTTTTTGTTTTGAAAAAGAATTGCAGAAGTAAGCAATAATATCATACATTATTTATTCAATATTCAAAAAAATGTTGAAAAATATAATTTATTGCTATAGACTGATTATTAAGCAGTCTAAAATATTATGTTTTGCAATATTTTTATGAAAATAAATTTTTTTAGTATAAAGCGATTGTACTAAAAATAATATAGGAGGAATAAAATGACATTATCAATATTATTACATAATTCTCCATCAGGAAGCTATACCCAATCTATAAGCAGCATATGTGATTTTGTAAGCTGGTTAGAAAGTCAAGCTCCTGCCCCCTATCCTGCTAATGCTCCTTATACTAATGCCTTTAATACTTTTAACACTATCAAGCAGGATGCGATGAAATGGTTTAACAGCATTTATCCTAACTGCATAAAAGTGCTTGATTCCATTTCCTTTGCTGATTCACAGATAACACCAGGCTTAGATACTATGCTTTCTGTAGCAGAGCAACTTAAGACTGACTCTGAAAATACAGCACTACACAATATTTTGATAGGAAATGCACAGATGTTATATACTGAAATTTTAAAGATTAAGGTTGAGGGGGACGAGATAGAAACTGCCTCAGATAACTTTTTTAATGATATAAATAAGGATTTTATGGAGCTTAGTAATACTCATAATGGATTGACACAGGAACTCCAAGCACAGCAGAATAATCTTTCTTCTTTATATGCAAAGCTCCATGCGATTGCAAGCAAAAGCTGTCCTTCGCAAGGGGATATTAATGCATGCAAGTCTCAAATCGAAAATCAGCAAGCACTCGTAAATACGTTGACTAATCTTATGGGGCTGATGTCTAAAGCAATGAGTATGGCTAGCCTTACCTTGCAAGGACTTACTTATCTCAAGAACTTCTGGCATCTGGTTACTTATGATACTACAAGATGTCTTACTATATTAAATGCAACTACCACAGATCCTACAGTTGCCTTGGAGGTAGATGTTCAAAGTGCTCAAAATGCATGGAAAGAATTATATAATATAGCAAGCCAAACACTTGCACAGCTCCCACAAGCCTTGAAACAAAGTATAAGCTGACGCTTGCAAAATTGAGATGTTAAGAGTTTGACAAATAACATGGTTTAGAAGCTTACAAAGCTTTTATAATACAATATTAGGAGGTTTTATTAATGAGTGAATTAGCAATGGTAAACTTTTCAAGTGATGATTTTAAACAACAGATGACAGATTATGTAAATGCAATGTCAAAAGTAAATCTATACGTATATTCCATAACTCAACAATCTATGCCTGTATTAAGTTATCCACCAACGAACTATGGTGATTTTACTACAAAATTTGCTCCTGCAAAAGCTCATTGTATGGATTGGACCAATAGTATTTTCCCTACAATGCTTTCATTTCCGAAAAGTATAGTTGACCAATTTGATGATTTTTTCAATATACAAGAAACTATGGCGGACGTTTATCTTCAAAGGCTTCAAAAAGACCCTAATGATGAAAAATCCAAAAAGGGATTAAATGCTTCACTAAAAACAATGCAAAATATAATACAACAGCAGATTAAAATAGCAGAAGGATTAATAACATCATTGAATTCGTTTTCTGTTAATATAACCGCCGATGCCGACATTTTAAATTTTATTGCTACTAGTGCCTTAGATGATGTCAAAAGCGATAAGCAAAAAATTATAGATCTAAATAATAGTATTAAAAATCTTCAGGATGAAATTAGTACTTTACAAACTTGGCTTACTGTTTCACAAATTGGATCAGTGTTGTCAATATTTGTAGGTCTTGTAGGTGCGGTATGCTGTGTTATCCCAGGTGCTCAAGGAGTGGGAATAGGTTTAATAGTTGTTGGAGTACTTGGCGAAGCTGGCTCTATAACTGGCTGGGTGCTTTCTCAAAAAGCAATAGACGCAGCCAATGATCAGATTGATAGTCAAAGAAATCAAATAGATGGATATAATCAAGATGTTATACTTCTTCAAGGTATTAATACTTCCTTTAAGTACCTTATTGATGCAAATATGGAAGCACAGAAGGCAATTAAGGTAGTTATAGAAGTATGGCAACAGCTTGATAATGAAATAGAAATAGTTAGAAAAGATTTGGCGGATGTTGATAGCGATGTTACATCAGCTTCATATGTAAAAGCAAGTGATGATTTAAATAAAGCAAATGAAGCTTGGCAGGACGTTGTTGAGTTTGCAAAGGCACTTGCTGGCATAGACTACAAATGGCAGGATAAAGAAGGAAATTGGCATAATTATACAGACGAAGCGCCCACAATGGATGGGGCAAATATTGATGTAGCAAAAAGTAGCGTAGCTTAAGAGGTGGGAGTGGATACTTATGAATTCAAAAATTGTAATGTTAAAGCCGTCAAATCAACAAGTAGAGGATTATATTAATGCTATAGCATCAATAAGTGCTTATGCTTATGGACTAGAAACTACAGACTTACCAGCTTTAACAATATCTCCTGATTGGTATGCAGATTATGCTCAAAAACTTGTTTTGGCAAAATCCCACTGTCAGTACTGGAATTATGGTATTATGCCAGTGCTTACAGAGTTTCCTAACTCAATTGTGAACTTAAACACCTTGATACAGGAAGATATTATTAATCTAAATCAAAATCTTGAGCAATTGCTAGAGAACCCAGACGATACAAATTGTATTAAGGCTGTCAGCGATACTTTGGCAAGGATAAAAAGAGAAATGCTGCCTGTGAATAATGTTATGAGTAATCTTAATGTGGGTACGCATGAATTTACTGAACAACTTACAGCAGACACCCAGACATTAGATACAATTTCAACAGATGCTTATGATTCAGCAGTAGGTGATAAGGATTTAATCAAAAAGCTCACCGATTCTGTAGAGAATCTTCAAAGGATTATCTATGATAAAAGACAGCTTGTTAAGCTTAAAAAAGGATTACAGCTTGATTTTTTGATTACTATATCAGCTATTAAAGTGGTAGTAGGAATTGTTTCAGAAAATCCAAAGCTAGTTGTAAAAGCAGTTCTGACTGGAATTAAAAAGGGCTATGACATAATAGTAGCAGAAGGTGCTGATGTTAAAGAAGAACAGGATGAAATCAAACTTATACAGGCAGAAATGGATGAAGTTGATAAAACAATTGCAACGCTTAAAAGTATTTCAAAAAGCTTTAGTGAACTTGAGCAGGAAAATCAACAAGCGCAGTTATCCCTTGGTTGGATAAGAAGCTTTTGGCAAGCATACTTTGAAGAAACAAACCAAATTATGGATGACATTCAAAATACGTTGGATGATATTAATCATAAGAATATTGATGATGCTATTAAGCAGATTAAGGATTTATCTGATAAATGGAATGATTTTGAAGAGTTTGCCTCAGTTTTAGCAGGTGTTTCTTATCAGATTAATCCAGACATTGTACATATTGATTCTGATTTGAATTCAAAGTAAAATTTAAGATATAAAAAATCCCTTCACAATGGAATACTTGCCATTATGGAGGGATTTTTTATATAAATAATTAGAGTCTATTTATACTTTATTCGATTAAGTATTTCAGGTGCCAGCTTATACACATCGCCAGCTCCCATAGTAAAAACCAGATCACCAGGCTCGCTTTCCTTTGCTATCATATCTGCTATTTCGTCAAAGTTATTTTTATAAATAGCGTTATTGCTGTTTTTATTTATTTCCTCTACCAAATCCGTGGAATGAATATCCCCGTTATTTTTTTCTCTGGATGCACTATATATATCAGGAATAATTACCTTATCAGCACCGTAGAAGGAGGCTGCAAAGTCAGAGAATAAGGTTTTTGTTCTGGAATAAGTATGGGGCTGAAATATACACCATATTTTATTATGAGGATACTGCTTTGCTGCATCCAGCGTTGCCTTTATTTCAGTGGGATGATGAGCATAATCATCAATAACCGTAATATTATTTCCAATACCCTTTATATCAAATCTTCTATTTGTACCATGATATTCTAAAAGGCTGTCTCTTATTACGCTGATAGATATTCCTGCATTTACTGCTATTACTATGGCAGCAAGGGAGTTTAATACATTGTGAAGCCCCGGAACACTGAGACCGAACCTTCCAAGCAGCTCTCCACGACGAACCACGTCAAAGGATGGGTGTCCTTTTTCATTAAAGGTAATGTTCTTAGCCATAAAATCAGCGTTATTGTCTATGCCATAGGTTAATATATTGCAGTCTGCCTTGTGTGAAACATCCACTGAATTTTGATTGTCAGCACATACGATTAAGCAGCCGTCTCTAGGAATAAGTCTTACGAATTTTTCAAATGCAGATAATATATGGTTTATATCCTTAAAATAATCAAGATGGTCCTCTTCAATATTAAGTATTGCAGCTACATAAGGGTGGAACTTCAAAAAGCTTTCCACATATTCACAAGCTTCGGTAATAAAGTATTTGGTGTTTCCGACTCGAACATTTCCCCCAATGGCCTCCAGCTCACCGCCTATTAATATTGTAGGATCAAGCTGGGCATTCTTAAAAATAATAGATGCTAGAGAGGTAGTAGTGGTTTTTCCATGACAGCCTGCTATGGCTATTCCATATCCATACTTTTTCATAATTGTACCTAAAAACTCTGCCCTATCCACTATGGGGATATGAAGCTCCTTGGCGCGGATAATTTCTGGATTATCATTTTTAACTGCTGCGGTATATACTACAAGATCACTGCTTTCTACATTTGAAGGCTCATGGGATAAAAAGACCTGCGCTCCACTGCTTCGGAGTCTGTCAATAATGCTGCTGTCATTAAGATCAGAACCGGTTACGTTAAAGCCCGAGCGAAGCATTACCTCCGCAAGACCGCTCATACTAATGCCGCCTATTCCAATAAAATGGATATTTTTAACCTTATTTAAGATGTCCATATATTACACTCCTTCATATGGTACTATAGAAAAACAACTTCAAAATTGAATTTTTCCAGTTGTTTCTCAAAAAGAGATTAGCAACTCTTAACGAAAAGTATTTTGAGTTTTAGAGTTGGTTATCTATAATGGTATTTGAAAATGTTTAAAGCTTTGATGTAAGTTCACTAGAGCCTGCATTATAGACAGACCTTCCATATAGGAGAAAATACAGTCAAACTAATGCTTATGTATTAATTTTTATAATTAACAACACTAAATTTTACCCTTAAGACAGCTTGCTGTCAACAGAATAATTGAGATAATATATTATTAAATGGGTAAATTATTTATATAAGCATCCGGATATTAAAAAAAGGGTTTCAACCTCTTTGTAAAACAAGCTTTCAAGTTGAAACCACATAATATAGGGTTTTTAGCTTAAAACTTAAAATATA
>CALGKJ010000134.1 GCA_937930535.1 uncultured Clostridia bacterium | reverse complement strand
CAAAGCAATAGTAATATATTGGGTCTTTATACTGTATACAGAATACTAATCCAAGTATAAATCCTTACTAAAATATACCTTTCCTAAGGTCCATAGATTGTAGACATTATCTGCTTTTCTAAAATTCAATACTCTTGCCATTTTATCAGCAGGTCTGCTTTCTTTTCTAGTAACTCCAAGACTTTGGCTGTTAAAGGTATTTTCACCTTCATATATTACTGAGCTGCTGATAACCTTATCAGCCTTTAAGATCTCAATACCCGTAGTTTCAGCAAATATGAGGGTATTTGTTTTGCTCTGTATATCGTTAATTATTTGTATATAGGAGATTGTGCTTAAGTACTTAATCTTATAGTTTTTTCTAAGCCGCTCCGAGCTTTTGGCAAATCCTAAGGTTATTGCATAATCACCAGTATAGCCTTTAAAATCATCTAAACTGACCTTTTTTAACAGCTTTTCCTCGGGCTTAAAATTCCAGAAGCAAATATCTGCAAACTGCTTTCTATTGAAAGCTACTATGTTTAGTGCTGCCAATATATCATTGGTATGTTTATCTATGTAATAAAACAGCAGCACAGAGTCTTTATAACGCACATCATTCAATCTATAATCAATTCCAAAGTCAATATACTCTTGCTCTATCAAATTATTATCCTGCAATTTCATATAAATGCTCTCATTGCTGTTGTTAAAGCTATCTATGTTTTGCAATAGTATATTTCTAATCTCATCCATATGTTTAATCTCCAATTATACTATTTTTCCATCCTTGATATATATTGTTGTATCTGTAAAGGAAGCTGCATAATTATCATGTGTTACCATAAGTACAGTCTTGCCTTTTTCAGCACTTAACTTTTTAAGCAGTTGCAGCACCTCTTCACCTGTTTTGGAGTCTAGGTTTCCTGTTGGTTCATCGGCAAAAATAATCTTCGGGTCAGTTATTAATGCTCTACCGATTGCAACTCTTTGCTGCTGTCCTCCTGATAGCTGATAGGGGAAGCTTTTTCTCTTATCAGATAAGCCTATAGTACTTAGTACATTATCCAGACTCTCCTTATATTGCTTCTTTTTGACCCCATCCAGCTCTAGTGGAAGAGTAATGTTTTCCTCAACAGTCAGCGTAGGAATAAGATTGTAAAATTGAAATACAAAGCCAAAGCTCTTTCTCCTTATCAAGCTCAGCTTATTATCACTTAGCATGGACAAATCCTTATCCTCAAAAAAGACATTGCCTGTTGTTGGTTTTTCCAAGCCGCTGAGTACATACAGCAGTGTACTTTTGCCTGAGCCGGACTGTCCCATTATGGATATAAACTTACCCTCTTCTATTTCAAGCTTTATATTGTTAAGTACCTTGGTTATATTGCCTTCACTATTAAAATCCTTATATAAATCTACAGCTCGCAGTATTGTCACATGTATACCCCCTATTCGAATCCTTTGATAGCTTGAACTATGTTCATTTTGCACATCTTATTATACGGATATATTCCGCTTATCAGTCCGATTAATACAGATACTCCAATAAGCACAGCTATTATCATATAGTTAATGGTAATCGCCAAATCTCCTATGTAAAAGGACAAAATTCTTACCAGATAAATATTCATAAAGCATCCTAGTATAAGCCCTAGGATTCCGCCCTCTATACAAAGCATCATTCCTTCAAAGGTGATTACCTTGCGAAGCTGTGCTTTCGACATTCCGATAGTTCTTTCAATGGCATACACTCTTGCTCTTGTAAGTATGTTTATAATCAAGTTATTGTTAAGACATATAATACTAACAAATGCAGAAATAAAGAACAGTGCATTTATAAGTAAAAACAGCTTGTCATTTTCCTTTTGGTTTTCCCTGAACATTTGCTTTAGAGTAATAATACTTTCATATTCATCGTCCCTCAGTTCATCCTCTATGCTGGCTAATACTTGTTCAGGATCATAGCCTTCCTTTGTTTTCACAAGATAAAGTATATGGTTATTATGTATAATATCCTTTATAAAGTTATCCTTGGATATAAATAATACCTTTCCCATATTTTCAAAGCTGCTGCATACATCAACTATCTTGTAGTCAACGTATTCCTCACCTGTTCTTATTGCTATATAATCTCCAACCTTCTTTTTACTGTTTTTCAAGAAGGTTGTTGTTACTATTACGCTTCTGCCCTCTTTAAGCTTGCTTAGAGCCTCTTCCTTACTGCTGCTTTTAAATACTTCAAAGGAAACCTCACTGTATTTATCAGGCTCTATGCCGGAAATTTCTACATCAATATTATTGATTTTTCTATTTGTTCTAAGCTGTGATACAATGCTGTCTACACCAGAAATACTGCTTAACCTGCCGTCAATTGCTTCCTCAGAGTTAATTCCTTTCAGATATATGTCTATATCGCCATACACCTTATTTACAGCCTCCCCAACCAGATAGGAGGATACAAAGCTTAGGTATGCTATTGCAATAACTATTGTTACTAATACGATGGACTGGGTTGACTTTGCAAAGTCCCTTCTGAATTCCTTTAGCACCAGCCTCACCTCAGGTCCTATGAAGCTGAACAGCCTGAACAAGGTTGCATTCAGAAGTCTATGTAAAAGCTCAATAAGCAGTATAAATGCCAATACAAAGGCGGTTAAGCCTGTAAGCAGATATATAAGCCCGCTTTCTGATTTTTCGTAAAAATATAAAGCGTAAATGGAAGCCCCCATCAATGCTATACCTAATATTGATCTTAAATGCTTTGAGGCTTTCAGCTCCTTCTTTATATTTCCCTTAATGATATCTACCACAGGTATGTTCATTACCTTAAGCATAGATGTAATAATACTAAGAAGTCCTACCACCAGCATACCAACGAATATATAGGAAATCTTTATTACATCCAGCTCCATGATAATTTCTTTTTGTATAAACATTCTTAATAGGTGCTTAATAAAGGGTATGCTGACAAGTATCCCTGCAATGGAAGATACAAGCACCAGAAGAAAGTTTTCGGTATATATGCTTATGAAAATTTCTTTCTTGGTTGTACCTATGCTTCTTAATGTACCTATCTCATTAATTCTCTCGAATATAATGGTTTTAAAGGTTGAATAAGTTAAAAACAAGGTTATAAATATGGCAAAGCATGCAAATATGTTGACTGCCATTTCTATAGTTCCAACAAAGGTCTTGTAAAACTCAAGATCATACCGTTCTTCGACGATAAAGCTTCTCCCCAGTGCTCGCTTTAAGCTGTCCTTTACGATTGCTATTTCGTCTAGTTTTTCCAAGGTTATTCCTATTGTTGAAGCTTTGTTTCCCTGTCTGTATAGCTGCTGCACTTCCTTAAAGGGGGCGACTATCATGCCATTATAGGTAAATATCCCCTCATCCTTTGCTATGCCGGCTATTTTAAAATCCTCTACTCTATTATCATAGTAAAAGCTGATTGTATCATTTAATACCAGTCCATTCGCCTTTGCAAAGCCTTCACCGATTATGACCTTATCTTCAAAGGGTTCAAAATTACTGCCCTCAATTATGTCGAAGCTGAAAATCTTGGATTGCAGGCTGTAATCAGTTCCTATCAAGGTTACCAGCTCTCCATCCTTTGAATCAAAATTAGCTCCTATACTCATTCTCGGCACAGCATAGGCTATACCACTGACACCGACAAGCTTATCCATGGTTTCAGTCTTATCAAAATATGGAGCTTCCATATTAGCTGATCTAATTAGTATCTGACTGTTTAAGGTCTCAGTCCTAAGCTTGTCTTCTCTGGACATAATGGCTGCATCCTTAAAGAATAGAGAGGTCATTAATGTCAGTGACGATAATATAAAGGTTAAAAATAATAGTAAATATCTGAGCTTTTTTCTCATTAGATTTCTCATTGCTAATTTTATATATATTCTCATCTTGCCCTCCCTAAAAATATAATGTCTGTATTAGCATTTATGTTGTCTTTTTACTAGCTTTATCTTCATCTGACTTATCATTATTCAGTACAAAGTCAGCATATATACCCTTCTTGGCTATTAGTGCGTTATGGTCTCCGCTTTCTGCTATACTGCCGTTTTCAAATACAAATATCTTGTCTGCGTTTATTATAGTAGAAATTCTATGGGCTATAACTATAACTATGCTATCCTTTGCCAAGGTCTCTATAGTATCCCTGATTATCAATTCATTTTCCGGATCAAGTGCCGCTGTTGGTTCGTCCAAAATAAAAATCCCAGGTCTTCTGACCAGTGCTCTGGCAATGGATACCCTCTGTTTTTCTCCGCCGGAAAGGTTGACACGCTCTGTAATAATACTGTCATAGCCTTCTGGCAGACTGAGTATCTTGTCATGCAGCTTAAGCTTTTTGCATACTCTTGTTATGTCCTCATTTGTTACCTCTTTGTTGCCGCACCTGATGTTATCCTTAACGCTTGCATTAAAAAGGTTAACCTCTTGGGGCACAAAGCTGATATTTTCTCTCAGCTTGTTAACTTCAAGATTACTTATATTGGTACTTCCAATTTTTATAGTTCCCTGAGTCGGTTCATACAATCTCATTAACAGCTTTACCAAGGTACTTTTTCCTGCACCTGAATGACCTACAAATGCAAAAAGTCCTTTGCTGGGAATTTTCATATTGATATTATTGAGTGATTGTACGCTGTCATCCTTATAAGCAAAGCTCAGATTGTCTACCTTTATTTCTCCTTCTAATTTTACGCTGGAGTCATAAGAATATGTCTCATTTTCCATATCAAAATATTCATATATTCTATCAAATATCGGCATGGTTTTTCTCAGCTCAATGTTATTGTTTAGCAGCTCATAAACAGGCTGAACCAATAGTTGGAAATATAAGCCCATTGATATTACTGTTCCTAGGGTTACTTCTTCCTTCATTATGGATAATGTTCCTATACCATATATGACACTTAGAGAAAGCACTACCAATACATTAGTCAAATTATTCAGAAGAATATGCAGTGACCTGATTTTCTTATTGTCTTTATAGATTTTTGATAAAAGCTCATGGTATTTGTTTTTTATTTCTTCCTCTGACAAGAAAGCCTTTATTGTAACTATGGATTCTGCCATTTGACTTATGGATATACATATGGCATCATAGTTTTTTTGCTGCTCCATTGACATTTTGCTGAACTTCTTGCTGAGGGTAAAATTTATGACGAAAAATATCACAAATAAACACAGAACTATACTGGTCAATTTTACAGACATTAAAAGCATCCCTATAATTATCATTATTATTAATATAACATTTTTGACAAAGATTACAAAGAAATTTGTTATAAATTCACTGGCTGCCCGTCCATCGTTTACTATTCTTGATACGATTTCACCTTTTTTTGTACTATCAAAGAATTTTAAGGGTGCGCCGATAACCTTTGAAAATAAAGATTTTCTAATATCTCGAGTTACATTCTCCGTTATATTCATAAAGAGAATATCCTTAAAATATCCTACTATTGGCTGTGCTGCACATACAGCAAAGAATATCCCCAAGCCTATATAAAGCTTGGTAAAGGAGTTCCCGGGTATAACCTCATCTATAAGGTACTTGGATACAAGGGGTGAGCCAAAAATAGCCAGTGTATACAAGGCTGTTAACATTAGTCCTATTACTTCCAAGGTCATATATTGCTTTATAAGTTTGTGTATTTTATTAATAAATTCCTTCATTATTCATCACCATTCTCATTATCAAGTTTTTTTACCAGCCTCATTCTATATAAATCCATGTTTGCACGATTCATCAGCAGCTTTTGAACTACTTCGTTATGGGCAAAAACATCAGCGGCAAGATATTTGCTGCCTTTAGACTCAGCCCAGGCTTCAGCCGCTTTATAAAGCTGATGATTTACGGCGTATATTCTTCTGTCCCTTCTAATCTCCTCAGTAATCATAAAATGGAGTATGTATGCATAATCATCAACAAAGAAGTAAAAATCCTTGTTTTTCAGCCATATCTCAATAAAGCCCACTATTTTATTATCTGCTTCTGCCACGAAAATACCGCAGTTTGGATTTTGTAATGCATTTGTAAATTGCTGCTGTCCGCCAGTAAACTCTAATGGTCCCTCATAGTATGGATCCTTCCCCATTTGATCCTTCATAAGCTCATACCAAAGCTTGATTATGGCATCCAAATCATCTAATACAGCTTCTCTTATTATAAAATCCATAGCTTTCACTCTCTTTCTATATAAGTACTATAACACGTAAAGAATAGTCTTTACGTGTTACTGTGTGCTGGAATTTTTCATTTCACTTAAAATTCTTTTCATGTTCTCTACACCGAGAATCTTATCTTCTGCAAAGTCAGTGGATATGCCTAGGCTTTTAACTATTGCAGTAATACCATAGGTATCTGCTAATTTTTCCACAGCCTTTGCGCTTATATCGTACAAACAATTGTCCAAGTAATCTATTTCATATATATCTTCTTTTGATATATTCTCTCTCTTTAGTCGTATCGTCTTATACTGCTCAGCAAAATAGAGGGCTAGTCCCTCATTAAGCCATACAGGACATCTCTGCTTTAGTTTGCTGTTGATTGCAATATGGGTAAATTCATGAGTCATTACCTGAGCAAATGTGCCCAGATTCCTTGACTGCCACAGCTCATATTTTAACATAAAAATATAATTACCGCAGTATGCTCCAATAACCCATGAAGGAGCTTTTACACCAAGGCAGTCTGATAATTCTTCCACACTGTCAACAGCTTTAATATTTACTCTGCTTTTGAAACCAAACACTTCTCGTATGGTTCTGATTTTTTCCAACCAATAATCCTCTTTATATAAACATGGCAAAACCTCTGGCTCACTAAAATTAATACCTATATCTTTGAATTTTCTAAAATCCTTCATCATAACACCCTAGCTTAATTATTATTATATAATTAATTGTATCACTGTTTGAATATGTATAGAAAGCACATAAGAATAAGACAAATAATCTGTATTCATTAGTGCTTTCTATAAAAAATCAAATAAGCTTCATAGTATAACTATACCTAACCTATTGGCAGCCGCATGTTGAACATGCTTCTTCTGGGCAATCCTTCTTTTGTAAATAAGTAAGCTTCAATACATCCTCTAAATTGTATTTCCACTTTTCGCACTCTGGCTTGAGACCATTTCTACTTCCGTTAAATGGACATCCTCCCATACATACTGGAAGCAGGTTACAATCTATACATTCTTGATGATCAAATGGTGACCAGAATATATAGTTTACATTTCTCATGTACATATCTTCTTCTGGAGCTTCCTTGATCTTTGTTACTTGTCCTACTGCTTTATCTACAGTTCCAACGTCGTTCCAGCACTTATACATATATCCTTCGTGATCTAATACAAATGCACTGGTTGAATCTGCACAGCAGTAGTTAGCTTTTATGCCGGGATAGTAAGGATATCCTTGTGCATGGAAGCCCTTATTATGTAATATTTCTTGGTATTTTACATTCTTCATAGCATACTCTTCTGTATTCATGCAGGCTTCTGCAATGGAGGTGCAAGCTTCTGTGTATGCATTTACATGTCCTAGACCAATGCTTGTGTCCTTTAAGCCATTGGCTACTAATAAGTCTAAAAGCTCTTCCAGGTATTCGATATTGGTTTTATCTACATTTATTCTGATACCTATGTTTCTAATACCATTATCCATTAGCTTCTTAACATTATTCATTATGATATCAAAGGTAGGCTCATCACTGCCCTTTAATATTCTTCTCTTATTATGAATATGCGGCGGTCCGTCTATAGTTATTTGTGCACCGCCTATTTTAGCAGCTTTCATTTTTTCTATAATTTCATCAGTTATCAAATAACCGTTAGTTACTATGTAAGATCCATATTTGGCACCGTTTTCTTCACATACCTTAATCATCTTTTCTGATAAATCAAATATTATATCCTTTGCAAGGAGCGGTTCTCCTCCGTACCATGTTATGCTTATATCTTTTCTTCTTTTTGCGGCTTCAGTCACAAACTCTAATATTGCATCCTGAACCTCTTGGCTCATCATACCCTTTTTAGGATTTTCATAGCAGTATGGACATGCAAAGTTGCAAGCCAAAGTTGGAGCTATTGTCAAGCCTAGGGCATCGCTGTTAAACTTGCCTGCAAAATGTCTGTACTTTATAACCTTCAGTTCGTCAAAGCTGTCTTTTATTATAAAGTTACCCATTAGCATATCTTCAACTAATTTTTTCTTTTCATCATTAAGCTCGTCCATATTAATATTTTCTATATTGTCAAGTACTTCCATAAAGTTGTCATCTATCTCTGCCAGAGCACAGGTCATGCTGTTAAATGCTATTTTAGTTCCGTCTTCAAGTGTCCAAAACATGTTATACTTTGAAGCCTTCATATTGTGTACCCCTTTCATTTGCATATTATTTAGTATTACTTTTGTATAGCTATAGTTTTTTCATCCTTATACCTTTACAGTAATTGAGCTGCTAGGAGTACTACCAGCTCAATTACTGTAAACCTAAAAAACATTTAAATATTTACTTAGTTGTTTGACCATAATATACGCATTGGGTTATACAGTCATTACGACAATTGTCAACGCAAACTAAGCAATAACCCTTTGAAAACTTACTTTGAGCCTTAATTATATATTTCATAACATCACCCCTACTACGGGCTAACTATAAGGCATTGATCTGAGCATCTGTTGTCGCAGTTTCCACCACATGCTACACAGTAGCCTATAACAAACATATCCTTTGGATTTACGATATATTTCATTTCTTTCACTCCTTTTAGTACTTTTAGTACTTTATATGTACATACACTATATTATTATATAGCCATACATTAGTAGTGGATGGCATGCAGTTAGTTAACTGCATGCCTTCTGATTGTAGATAACCAACTCTAAAACTCAAATTACTTTTCGTTAAGAGTTGTTAATCTATTTGTGAGAAACAACTGGAATAATTTAATTTTGAAGTTGTTTCTCTTTAAAAGATATTTAAAACTCGCTCATATACTATGTATTAAGCAGTGCTCCAATTACGCTGAAACTATAAGGCATTGATCCTGGCATCTGTTGTCGCAGTTTCCACCGCATGCAACACAGTAGCCTATAACGAACATATCTTTTGGATTTACGATATATTTCATATTTCTTTCCCCTTTCATTTAAAAATTTTTTTGCTAATCAGCTAAAAACGCTAATTAGTATTGGTATGATGCACAGTAACCGCAACCGCTTTGCTTGCCGCAATCGTTATGGCAGTTTGTTGTACATACGTTACACCAACCTAGTTCAAATTTGCTTGCTGGCTTTACTACAAATTTCATATTTTCACCTCCTTTTGATTAGTCTTTAGTTAGTAATAACTAATTAGTATACGCTGAACAGTAACCGCAACCACTTTGCTTTCCGCAGTCGTTATGGCAGTTATTTGTACATGCGTTGCACCAACCTAGTTCAAATTTGCTTGCTGGCTTTACTACAAATTTCATATTTTCACCTCCTCCTTAAATTATGTCTGTAATTTAGACATATTTAGGGCTGCACACATTACACTTATCGCAGTAATTACAGTCACTGCAATAACAATATCCGCTTAGAGTTTTACTTGTTGGCTCTACTATATATTTCATACTATCTACTCCTTTGTCCACTATTAGACATTAATCTTAGGACTGCATAGATTGCATAAATCGCATTTATCACATTGACTGCAATAGCAGTATCCTTTGTTCATACGGTCTAAAGGTTTGACAATGTATTTCATAATCTAACCTCCTATCAGCAACTTTAAATTATGTGTAATATGGATTGCACTTGTCATTGCACTTGGTTGTGCAATTATCACAATGGCTGCAATAGCAATATCCATAGTTAAATACTGCTGTAGGCTTAACAATATACTTCATTGTTAGCATCCTCCCAACAATTTTTTATTAAATTTTCGTCCAGCATTGTACGTTACAGTTATTTCCGCAGTCCTCACAATGTTTGCATGCAACACAGTAACCAGTAATAAACTTATTCTGTGGTTTCATAATATAAAGCACTTGTACTCACCTCTTTACATAAATAATAACCCGCGCTTTTAATTCATCATACAATCTATTGTGCATACGATAGTGCAATTGTTAGTGCATACTACTTCGCAATATCTTTCGCCGCAGCCGAAGCAGTAACCAGTTGTAAGGTTTAACGCAGGCTTAACAATAAACTTCATCCATATCCCTTCTTTCTTGTTTATATTTCAACTTCTCTATTAATATATGTAATTAATAAATACCACAAATATGCATGGTTTGTCAATATAGATATTTTCAGAATATTTGAAACAATGTTAAATATTTATATACACTTAGCATTAATTAAACCCTCTGAAATCAGCAATTTCAAGGGGCAATGATGAAACTTGCGTATTATTAAATTACCATTATTGCATATCTAAAGAATAAATTTTTAGTAATTTTTCACAATGTAAATTTATATATATATTATGTGAGCGAGTATAAATATGCAGACATTGTTTATATTTTGCTGATCTATTTGTGAGAAACAACTGAAAAAATTCAATTTTGAAGTTGTTTCTCCATAAAACAGGTATATTTTTTATTTTATGTATGATACCATATAGTTACAAACTAAATTGGAGGAGTTATGATGAGGAAACTAAAAGCCGTATCGTTAATATGCATTATAATTACTTTGATAGTAAGCTTGGGGGGTTGCAGTGTGTTTTCAGGAGAATATACTAAAAAAGAAAAGCTGACACTAAATTCGTCCGGTTGTATAGAGCTTCAAATCATGAACAGGGTTGGAAGCATCGAAATAAAGCAAGCTTCCAATGATATTTTAAGCATCGAAGCTGTCAAGAAAGTCAAATGCAAGGATAAAAGCTTAGAAAATTCTATTATGGAAAATATAAAAATCAGAGTATACAAGGAAGGCAGCAAAGCAATGTTAAAAGCAGTAACAGCCTCAGATGAAACTGTAGATTTGTGGGATTGGAAGGACGGGAATTTGCAGGATACAAATATCTCCGTAAGCTACATAGTGCATGTACCGAAAAACATCAAGCTGTATAACGTAAATAGTGAAATAGGAGGCATAGATATTAGCGGTGCACAGGCTGTATTATACCTGAAAACTGATATAGGCAAAATAAAGCTGTCAAATGTTGCTATTGAAGGTGATTCCAGCATTGTCACCGGCAATGGCAGCTTGGACATCAACTTAAGTAATATAATAAATGCTCAAAAAATTGATTTAAGTACCGATATAGGTTCTATTGATATAAAGCTTCCTAAAAGCTTTGTATATAGAACCAGCAGCAACGAAGCACAATTTACTACTAAATCACTGGATATTATTAATGATAATACCACCATTAAGGTTACAGCCGGTTTGGGGAAAGTGCGTATAGATGGTAAATCCCCAAACTAGTTCTTTAAGCTAAAATAGGATTATTACATAAGCAAAAAGCCATCATATTACTGATGGCTTTTTGCTTATGTAATAATCCTTATCACTTACCAATATAGATTTCTTCAAAGCGGTTAACAAGCTTTCCGTTTACATCAACCTTCTCTAAAAACATACT
Source organism: uncultured Clostridia bacterium (assembly GCA_937930535.1). Taxonomy (GTDB): domain Bacteria; phylum Bacillota; class Clostridia; order Lutisporales; family Lutisporaceae; genus CALGKJ01. The sequence continues at coordinate 34,471 of CALGKJ010000134.1, read as the reverse complement.
CAGAGGTCTTACCCATACACCCATTTCTCCGTACAATGCTTGATAAACCACCAGTTCCTCCATGCTTTCGGAGTGTCTTGCCAAATGCAGCACCAGATATTCATTGCCCTTAAAATGCCTGTATCTGCTGCCGGGCTTTATAAGCCTCTTTTCATGGGGAGATAAATTATTCAAAAAATCACTTCCTATAGTCATTATCCTTCTAACGCCCTGACTGCCGCAAGAGCTACCTCAAGCTGTCTGTCTGTAGGCTCAGAGGTAAAAACAAAGTATTGTATTATATATCCGATAAAATAAAAGGGTATCAATAGTCTCTTAACCTTTTTATTATTTGCGATAAATATTTCATAGCCCACAGAAGCTCCAATAATAAAGCTTATGTAAAACATCATACCTGTCAAACGAAGTAAAGAAAAAATTATAAATATAAATACAAGAAGGTTTGTTCCACATTCGTCAGCATACCTTTTTTGCTGCTTTACACTTTCAATTGTAAGAGGGAGATTTGTTTTCAGGGTGTTAAATACCTTGTGTTCAGCACCATGATATCTGGATACACCCGAAAGCTTTGTAAATATAAAGCCTATAGCCAACACTATAAGTACAAAATACTTTTCAACTGCCGCTTCCAAAGTAATAGCTGCGCTGTCAAAGTCAAATAGGCTCTGACTGCTGTTTTCCAATATAAGCAGTATTGCTGTAGTTACTGCCAGAAACATAAGATTAATCTTCCATGTTCTTAGAAAGGTTTCAACTAAAACTGCTATACCCCGAATAAATGGTATTTTTTTAAGTGCTTTCATCTGATAAGACAAAATAACCTTTGTTGTTTTAATGCTGATATTTCCTTGATTATCTCTGTAAGCTACAGTACTTCTGTCCATGCTGTGAAAAGCAACACCTTTTCTTAATGCATTACCACCAAACACGCCCATAGCAGCACTCCTTTCCGGGGATTTTATATCGTTAGAATGTCTCTGCTTTGTTTATCACATAACATAAGCATCCCTCCGTATAATTTATAGTTCTATTTTACTATATTAATGCCACTTAGTATATTGTATATACTAAAAAAATCCCATCCCAGACCCATTTAAGTGTCCAAAATGGAATTTTCGCTGGGGTTTTTGTGTTACCAAATCATTAGCTCTCTTGCTTCATACTTAAGCTGTTCTCTAAAGTCTGGATGGGCTATATTTATAAGTCTTTTTACTCTTTCTCTTACAGATGTACCTCTAAGCTCTGCTATACCGAATTCAGTAACTACAAAATCAACATCATTTCTGGAAAGAGATACAGCCGCACCATAGGTTAATCTGGAGGATATCTTTGATATAAGCTTTCTGTCCGTCTGTCCCTGTACCTTTATTTGTGCAGTGGAATATAAAGCTATTATGGACTTTCCTCCTTGGGATATCTGTGCTCCTACAGCAGTATCACACTGCCCCCCCGTACCGCTGAACTGCCTGTGTCCTATTGATTCTGAACAGCATTGTCCTGTAAGGTCTATTTCCAGTGTAGTATTTATGGACACCATTTTATAGTTTTGTCCTATAACATAAGGATTGTTAGTCCAACTGCCTTTTGCTATAACCACTGCCGGATTGTCGTCTATAAAATCATACAGCTTCTTACTGCCAAGAGCAAAGGTTGCAACCATTTTTCCGTTCATCAGAGTTTTTTTTATGCCTGTTACGACTCCAGCATTATACAAATCCACCATACCATCGGTAAACATTTCTGTGTGTATACCCAAATCCTTTTTACTCATAAGCTCTGAGGCTACAGCATTGGGTATACCTCCTATGCCTAATTGCAGTGTAGATCCATCCTCTATAAGATCCGCTATATATCTGCCTATTATTTTATCCTTTTCGGAAGGCTCCGAAATACCAAGCTGAGGAATATCATAGCTTTCATTAATAACATAGTCTATGTCATTTATATGAACTATGGTATCGCCAAAGGTACGGGGCATTTTTTCATTAACCTCCAGTATTACCAAATCTGCATGCTCCACCATGTCTCTTTCATAGGTGGCACTTAGGGATAAGGACAGATATCCATGCTTATCCATTCTTGAGGCTGTACCTATAAAGATATTGGGCTTTCTGTGTGCCAGTCTTTTAGTTGCAGCTAGGTGCAGATGATTGGGTATAAAGGATATATTGCCATTTTCATGGGCATTTCTTATAGCTGGCGAATAAAACCAGCCTTCCATGGTAAAGCTCTCCTTATGCTTGGGATTTATATAGTACTCATAGCTGTCCATAGGCAGACATGTAACCACAGTAACGTCCTTTACCCTGTCAGCTATTGTATGAAGCTCTGTAAGTATCCCCCTAGGCTCTGCTGCTGCTAACGCAGAGATAACTTGATCTCCGCTTTTTATATATGAAAGTGCCTCCTGCCTCGTAATAAGCTTGCTATTATATACTTGCTGCCAATTCATAATACCCCTCCTATTCTGCCGATCCCCATTTAATAACATTAGCCGCCCATGCATAGCCGATACCGGCAGCAAGCATTGATATTACGCTTCCATCCTTGATTTTGCCCTGCTCCAAGCCTAGCTGAACTGATAGTATCTGATCAATCTGACCTATATGTCCGTACTGCTCAAGATATATGGACTGCTCCTCTCTTAGACCCAAGGCTTTAAGCATATTCATATGCATAGAACGTTTGAAATGCAGTACAGCAAGATAATCCAGACTGCTTTTTTCTATGTGTGATTTTTCAAAGGCTTTGTCTATGCAGTAAAACCAGTTATTCATGGATACTGCATTTAATCTATCCTTCATATGCGCTTCATCAAAAATCTGCAAGGATTTATATGCCTTATGAAGATTATTACTGTTTATAGGCTCTGCCGTTCCTCCGTATTTTACTCCTACATCTCTTGCCAATGAGCCATCTGTCATTATGTGTGTACCCAAAAGCAGATTTTTGTTGTAGTTCTTTTTAAGAAGTAAAGCACCTCCTCCAGCTCCAAGGTTATACATCATTGACATAGAGGAATCTTCATAATCTACAAGATCACCGTTTCTATAGCCTCCTGCTATCATTACTGTATTGATATTTTCATCTGAAAGCATTACATCCTTTGCCAGCTTCATTGCTGCTACGCAGCTACAGCATCGCTGCTGTACATCTATTGCCCATGCGTTATATGCTCCTATTTTTTCCTGTATATATATTCCCGAGGTAGTAAGGGGGTACTCCTTCCATTCCTCGCCGATACATAGTATAAGATCTATTGTTTTAGGATCTGTGTTGGTTCTTGCCAGACAATCAAGTGCCGCCTTGACTCCCATTTCCTGTGTGCCGTCAGCACTGCTTGGAACAGGCTTTTTTGTAAACCCAAGCTTGTTTATTATGGCTTCCTCAGTCCACCTGCCCTTTGTGGCTTCGCTTATTTCTCCGGCTGATATAAAGGTGTCAGGAATATATATTCCTGTACCAACTATTCCTACATTCGCTTTATGCATTTTTCAGCCCCCTTCCTATAACAACGAGTCTTGTGTTTACAAGACTCGTTGTTATAAAATATGTTAATATTACTTGCCTTGGAATTCGATAAACTCTGTTAGCTGCTGAAATACATATGTTCCATCCTTTGCAACAACCTTGCTTACTGCCATTTTCTTTACACCCTCACGAACATTTTGTTCATACTTTATTTGCGGAGCCAGACCTTCTTTAAAGTCAAGCTTGTTCATAGCCTCTATATAGCCCTTCCAATCCAGATTGTTTCCTGCTTTTTTAAGCCCTGCTGTAAAGGTTTCGGCAGCCACCCAGCCAGCCATTGTGTATGCGTTTACTGGTATATCCTTATAGTATTTAGCCATAGCCTCCATAAGAGGTTTAAGCTTTTCCTGATTTACTTCCAGCCAGCCCATTACCTGCAAATTAGCAGTCATTTTAGGCGCACCTGCCGCTGCAATAGCTAGGAAGGAGGCATCAGCGTTTGAATATGTTGTAAGCACCGGTACATTAAACTCAACCTTTTCAAATTCCTTTAAAAGACCTGCTGTACCGCCGGACAAACCGTATATTATTACAAAATCAGGGTTTTCTGCTTTAGCCTTTTGAACCTGTGCAGTAAAGTCCTTGTCTGCCGCTCCAAAAGCTATTTCAGCATTTGCTCCTAATATTGCATCCTTGCCTAAAGCCTTTAATCCTTCCTTTATGCCTGTTAAGCCTTCTCTGCCTACATCATCATTTTGATATATGACTACCAGCTTATTTGCCTTAACAGTATTAGCCACATACTGAGCCATCAGCTTTCCTTCGTATTCATAGTTTGGCTGTACAGGGAAGAAGTTTTCTCCAAGCTCTGTAAGTGCAACCGCCCCTGAGCCGAAGTATACGGATGGTATCCCTGCTTCCTTTACTGTTTCTGCTGCTGCAAGCACGCCTGGAGTTCCAAGCTGACCTACTATTGCAAATACCTTGTCCTGCTCTATCAGCTTTTCTACTGATGCTATAGCCTTATCAGCCTTAAATTCATCATCATCTGCAATAAGTGTTATTTTTCTGCCATTTATTCCCCCCTGCTCGTTTATCATATCAAAATACGCTTTCATCCCCGCTACATAAGGCTGCCCAATAAAGGACAATACTCCAGACTGCACCGCAACTGTTCCAACCTTTACTTCGGTATCAGTCACCCCCTGAGCCACCTCAACAGGTTTCTTAGCCGCACACGCCGCCATTGATAAAACCAGAATAAGACTTAAAAATACCACTGCAATTTTTTTTATACTTTTTTTCATTGAATTTCCCCCTTCTTTATTTTAATGACCTCCTAAGTAAGCCATTTTAACCCTTTCATCATCTCGAATAGTTTTTGCCTCACCTTCCAGTGTTACTCTGCCTGTTTCAAGCACATATGCATAGTCGGCAACTGAAAGTGCCTGATATGCATTTTGCTCCACCAAAAGGATTGTGATTCCCACTTTGTTAATAGTTTTGACTATCTCAAATATCTCCTTGACTATAAGGGGAGCAAGCCCCAGTGATGGTTCATCCAGCAGCAGCAGCTTGGGTTTTGCCATTAAAGCCCTTGCTATTGCAAGCATCTGCTGTTCACCGCCGGAAAGCGTACCGGCAATCTGCTCCTTACGCTGTGACAGCACTGGAAAATACTCATATACCATATCAAAATCACTGCTTATATTCTTCTTATCTTTTCTGCTGTAAGCACCTGCCTTTAGGTTTTCATACACCGTAAATTCAGGAAATATCTGCCTGCCCTCTGGGGCTTGAACTATACCTCTTGCAACAATTTCTTCCACTGCATATGAGGTAATATACTTATCTTCAAACAATACCTTGCCTGTCTTGGGCTTTAAAAGCCCGGAGATTACCTTTAGGGCAGTGGTTTTTCCTGCTCCGTTAGCCCCTAAAAGACTTACTATGCTTCCCTGAGGAATCTCTATGGAAAAATCCTTAAGTGCATGTATGTAGCCATAATAGGCATTTACGCTTTCTAGCTTAAGCATTTTGCTCCTCCTTCCCCAGATATGCCTCTTGAACGGCAGTATTTCTTTGGATTTCTACAGGTGTGCCCTCCGCAATTTTTTTGCCGAAGTTTATAACACATATTTTTTCGCAGATATCCATTACCAGACTCATATCATGCTCTACCAGCAGAATAGTAACACCATAGGTATCTCTTATGCTTCTGATTAATGCCCCAAGGCTGGCAGTCTCCTTTGGGTTCATTCCTGCCGCAGGCTCATCCAGTATAATAAGCTTTGGCTTGGATATAAGCGCTCTTCCCAGCTCAATTAGCTTTTGTATTCCATAGGGCTGTGAAGCTGCATATTGCTTTTCAATACCCTTCAAGCCCAGAAACGCCAATATATCTCTAGCCTTTTCTCTTGCCGTGTCTTCCTCTTTTTTTACACTGGAGGTAAAAAATCCGCTTCTTACAAAGCCTGCCTTAAGCTTTGAATGAAGCCCTGTTATCAAATTTTCCTCCACCGTCATATGCTTAAACAGCTCAACATTTTGGAAGGTTCTTGTCAGTCCCTTTGAAATAACCTCATGTACCTTGTATTTAGTAAGCTGATGCTCAAGCCTAAGTCCATTTTCAGTACTTTGTACGAATACTATTTTGCCCTTGTCAGGTGTGTAGAATCTGCTTATACAATTGAAAACTGTAGTTTTACCTGCTCCATTAGGACCTATGAGACCGTAAATAGAGTTTTCCTTTACTGTAAAGCTTAGATCATCCACTGCCTTAAGACCTCCGAAGCTTATAGAGAGGTTTTCTACTCTAAGAATGTTCATTGCGCCTTCCCCCCTCCAAATTTGTCGGAAATTTTCCTTCCAATGGAAAACAGCTTCGCATATTTATATTTAAGCTGTGCCGCAAGTCTGGCTAAGCCAAGGGGCAGAAACATAATTACCAGTACAAGACAAATGCCCGTAAATACTGCGGATATGTTTTTGAAATGCTCCAGCACCGGAACATTTTTTATTATCTCAGGTATTAGGGTAATAAATGCCGCACCGACTATGGCTCCAGATATGGAGGCAAGCCCCCCTATTACTACCATAGCCAGCAGATTCAAGGACAGCTCTATGCCCCACATGTTAGGCTCAACAAACCTAATCAAATGGGCATACAAACAGCCGGCAACTCCTGCATAAAAGGCACTTACAGAAAAAGCAATAAGCTTATATTTAAACAAGCTTATACCCATGGCTTGCGCCGCATGCTCGCTGTCTCTCATGGCAATAAGTGCCCTGCCGGTTTTGCTTCTGAGCATGTTGTATGCAAACAGTGAGAGTATTATAAGTACTATCACAGCCATAAGAAAATACTGCTCTCTTGTTTTTATCACCAAGCCGAATATATTGGGATATGGTGCTCTCACTCCAGAATATCCGTTTGTAAATGCTATCCATTCCTTAAATACCTGCTGTACTGCAACGCCGAAGCCCAAGGTTGCTATAGCCAGATAATGCCCCTCCAGTCTCAGTGCCGCCAAGCCTAAAAGCGCACCAATAAGCATTGGCACAAGTCCCGAAATCAGTATAGACAGCAGAAAAGGAAGCTGAAGCTTGGAGGTAATATATACCGAAAGATATGCTCCCAGCCCCATAAATACCGCATGACCCAAGGATATTTGACCTGCATAGCCCAGCAATATATTAAAGCCCAGAGCTGCTATACCGTATATTATGACTGTATTTAAAAGTGTCATTAGGGGCTTTGGCAGTCCAAGCACAAAGGGAAACAGTGCTATAATCAAAGTTAGTATCGAATATATAATAGCTTTTGGTACTTTTTTCACTGCTACACCTTCTTTCTATAGACTTTCCCAAATAATCCTGTGGGCTTTACTATGAGTATGATTATCAGCAGTATATAAACTATAACCGTCTTCCAAGTAAGTGATATATAGTAGCCAACCAGATTGTCAAGTACGCCTATCATAAAGCCTCCCACAACAGGCCCTACAAAAGAGCCAAAGCCCCCAAGCACAGCAGCTATAAAGGATTTGAGATGTACCTCCATCATCATGGTTGTCGATATATCCGTAGTGGGTGCTATAAGCACACCAGCTATTGCACCTAATACCGCTGCCAGTATCCAAGAAAGAGAATAAACCTTCTTTACTGGAATACCCATAAGCCTTGCAGTATTTTCGTTTTGTGCTGTGGCTCTTATGGATATTCCCAGCATAGTCTTTTGCATTATGTAAAAAAGCACTGCCATAATCAGCAAGGTTAACGATATTATAAATATTGCGTTGGGCTGTATTATTACTCCCCTTATATTTATATTTGAAGCTGTTACCGCCTTTGGAAAGCTGTAGGTATCTATACCAAATACCGATGAAGCAACTCCGCCTATAATCATAATTAATCCAAGAGTTATTATCATTTTGCTTACCTGAGATGCTTTCATAGCAGGCCTCATAAAGAGTCTTTCAATAATAAACCCAAAGAACACAGCAAATAGTACTGCTCCTAAAAATGCGGCATAATAGGGTACATTCTGCTGTAGTACCTTTAAAGCTACAAAGCTTGAGAACATAGCCATTTCACCCTGTGCAAAGTTAACTACATCAGAAGTCCTGAATATAAGCACCAAGCCTAGGGCAGCAAGGGCATACAAGCTTCCAGTCTCAAAACCAGCAACTACGTTTTGAAAAAATATATCCAAAAACATACCTCCTTACCATATTGTAGAAATTATCAAATCTACTATATCGCAAGATTCGTGCCAATACCTTAAATAAGTAAAAACCATTGTTTTATACAGCTATAAAAACAAACAGAGAAAGGTATGTGTACATTTTTTGTACACATACCTTTCTCTGTTATTATCCTTAACCCTTGCAATTACATTATATCCCTTTTTATGTACAAAAAAACTACATGTAGTTTTTTTGTACATTACTGGGACAAGATTAGATACCGCTCCATTTTTTCATATAAGCTGGTTCTGGATATGTTAAGCAGCTTTGCGGCTGACTGCTTATTGCCCTTGGTATATTCAAGGCATTGTAATATGGCTTCCTTCTCCACTTCCTCTATTATCTCTCGAAGCTCTCGAATCTGCCCTGTTTCTTCCCTGACCTTGTTCTTTACAATATTTACGGGCAGGTGCATTGGCATTATTGTTTCGCCCTCCAAAAGATTAACTGCCCTTTCCAGTACATTTTCCAGCTCTCTTACATTGCCGGGCCATTTATAGGTCTTTAGATAGTTCATTGCACTTTCAGATATCCCTGTTACATACTTGCCCAGTCTGTTGGTAATCTTGCTTAAAAGTGTTGAGCATAAAGCTTCTATATCGTAGAGTCTTTCTCTAAGAGACGGTATTTCTATCATTACTACGTTGAGCCTGTAGAATAAATCTTCTCGGAATTTTCCCTGTTGTATCAGCTTTTTCAAATCCTTGTTGGTTGCAGCTATGACCCTTACATCAATTTTTCTGGACTGAGAGCTTCCTACCTTTTCTATTTCCTTTTCCTGCAATACTCTTAAAAGCTTAACCTGCATATTCATAGGCATATCCCCTATTTCGTCCAGAAATATTGTACCCTTGTTGGCAAGCTCAAACTTACCTGTCTTGCCGCCTTTTTTCGCCCCTGTAAAAGCTCCTTCCTCGTAGCCGAAAAGCTCTGACTCCAGCAGCTCGTTTGGTATTGCCGCACAGTTCAGCTTTACAAAGGGATATGTACTTCTTTTGCTTCCATTATGTATGGCATGTGCAAACAGCTCCTTTCCAGTGCCGCTCTCACCAATAAGCAGTACTGTTGAATCAGTGTTTGCCGCCTTTTTCCCAAAATATTTAGCCTGAGTTATTTTTTCGCTTTCCCCTGTTATGTTTTCCCATGAATATGCAGCTCCATATACCATCTTTAGCTGAGCCTTATAGTGAGATATCTCATCCTCCAGAAGCTTGTTTTTATTTACTATATCCCTGAAATCATTTACATCTCCAAACAAAACTAGTCCAAAGCCATAAAGCACCTCGCCCTTTTCGTCCAGAATAGGTATCCTGTGTACTATTGCAGTATGTCCGTTATTAAAGCTATGCTTCCAGGAAAGCTCTGCCTTCTTGGTTTTAAATACATAAGGAAATCTGGTGTTTGGGTCTACCTCAATAACTTTTTTGCCTATTACTTCTTCGCTTTTTACCCCTAAAAAGCTGGCAAATTCCTTATTCAGCATCAGTATTCTGGTGTCCTTGTCAATAAGTATTATGGATACTGGTATTGGATCAAATATTTTACTTATCATTGAGATAAAATATTGATTCAGTATGATGTCTTCCTTTTTCATATCCCTAAGCATATATTGATAGTCCATAATTTACCCCCTAGCATACAAGACTTATGTACATATATATAGTACTCAACCAAAAGCAGTATGTCCATAAAAAGTACACTGTTTGTTTCTTTATAAAAAAACTAAGACATGTATATTGTACATGCCTTAGCTCTGTTATCTCTTTAGTGTTCCTAAAAACCCATATACTGCCGTATTAAATTCGTCCTTCTTTTCATAGCAAGAGGCATGACCAGCATCAGGAATGATTACAAATCTTGAGCCTTCTATTCTTTCGTGTATCATACGAACCTCGGATACAGGTGTAATAACATCCAGATCAGAGGCTATACAAAGGGTAGGAATTCTTATTTCGCAAAGCCTGTCTGTTATGTCATAGCCCTCTGTACTTGCGGACAGCCTTGTATATGCATCAAACCATTCTCTGGTTAGTATTTTCCCGAACAGCTTTTCTCTGTCCTTAAGCCATTGAATATTGTTTTCATAGAAGGCGGATGAATATATAAAAGGCATCACCAGCTTAAAAAAGCTTTCACCATCATACAGCTTTGCAGCTACATCCCATGAGTCGCCTATAGCTCTAAGATGATTAGTCACCCTTGAGGTGGTATTGCTCAAAACAAGGCTTATGAGCATATGCTGATACTTTAAGGCAAACAGCATGGCAACCTCTGCACCGTAGGAAATACCCAGCATATGAGCCTTTTCTATTTTCAAAAGATCAAATAGGCATTTTAAATCATCAACATGCATTTCAATACTAAATTTTTCATCTATATATTGAGACTGCCCCTGATTTTTAAAATCAACTCTTAACACTCTGTAGTCCTTATCATATACGTGTACAAGTTCGTTCCAGCTTGCAGTACTCATCATTATTCCATTAAGGATAACCAGTACTTCGTCTCCAGTACCATCAAGCTGATAAAATATTTCTGCTCCGTTTATTAATGCCTTGGGCATGTTACACCTGCTTTGCAAAGTCTATGATTTCATTTACAAGCAGGTCAGGACAGTCAATCAATGGAGAATGACTGCAATCCTCAAGAATCCTGAGCCTTGCATTTTCGCCTATAGCCTTAACAGTATCAACTGCCATACTCTCCAATATTACCATATCCTTTTTGCCCCAGAAGCTGAGTACGGGTATATCAATTTTATCTATCAGCTTAGTACCTTGAGTATAGCCGTTGTGCATATGTGACATATTAAAGGTTGCCAATGCCCAGTCCACATCTACAAGGTTTCTCTGTTTCAGGCTTTCGTTTATGTATATCTGGTTATCCTCTGCTGAGGGCTTGGTGTTTGAATAAATAAACATATTCCATAGCATATTCATATAGTCAAAATTCTTCATCTCCATAGCCGCCGCAGCAGGTGCTACCTGTACTGGGTCTTGTGCCATTTCCTCTCTGCTGGCATATGCTGCATTAAATATCATTTGACCCTTTTCATCCTTTTTATAAATAGGGAAGCCAAAGTAGGATACTGACTCTATCAGTACAAGCTTATCGGCATAGCCCGGATGTTCTGCTGTATACTGCATACATATCCCGCCGCCAGTTGACCATCCAGCCATAGTAAAGCCTTTTAAACCTAGCTTGGTTACAAATTCATGTATATCCTCAGCAAAATCTCCCAGACTATTTATTCTAGTTTTGTAAGTGCTGTCCCCAAAGCCCCTTAAATCCACTGCATAAGCCTTAAAACCCTCCGGCAGTCTCTCTAGTATAGGTGCATAATGCAATCCCGAGGACATATTTCCATGTATCAAAAGCAAAACATTGCTTCCATGCCCAGCTTCTCTGTATGCCAGAGTTTCTCCGTTACTTAGCTCTATATGCTTTATTTCATAGCTTTTTATCATAGTATCACCCTCCATTTATATTGATAATGTATGTATTATAATACGATTATACCATCTATGCTTAGCACTGTTACCCTATTATTATAGTTGATTACACCTTACCTCATTTTTTCGCCTCCTGCTGGTTTATGCATATTTTTATACTATTATATGAGCAAAAAATATGCCAACCGACGCAAATATGCGGAAAAATTATAGGGAGCCCATTTGGACTCCCTACATCAAAACACACTATTATATTTAAAGTTATTTTCTGATACGATGCTCTTGCAATACATTTCTTATCTTGTCAGAAGGATCAAGGAACTGACTTATAGACTCATCATGGTTCAATGTATTGATAAGGTATGCAATAAACTTGGACATATCCACCTCAACATACCAAGGTGCTTTTTTAAGCTCCTCCTTACGATATGTAAGATTTGTTGAATACAGCCTTGTAATCAAGCCTCTTTCATAGAAATCCTGAAATTTTTCAAACCCATCAGTAAATAAAGCAAAGCTTACTGCCATGTATATCCTTCTTGCTTTACGCTTTTTTAATTCCTCTGCAATATCCAAAAGGGACTCTCCCGAGGAAAGCATATCGTCTACTACAAGTACATCCTTTCCCTCTACTGATTCTCCCAAAAACTCGTGGCTTACTATAGGATTTCTTCCATTTACTACTTGGCTGAAATCTCTTCTCTTGTAGAAAAGTCCAAGGTTTAAGCCCAGCATTGTAGAATAATAAATATTTCTTCCTATTCCTCCCTCATCAGGGCTTATTACCATCATTGAGTTACTGTCAACCTTTATATCCTTTTCTGTCTTGAGAAGTGCCTTAATAATTTGATATGTAGGATATGCATTTTCAAAGCCTATACCGGGTATAGCATTTTGTACTCTAGGATCGTGGGCGTCAAAGGTAATAATATTATCTACGCCTATTCCCTCCAGCTCTTGAAGTGAAGTAGCACAGTCAAGGGATTCTCTGTATACTCTCTTATGCTGTCTTCCTTGATATAAAAGAGGCATTATTAATGTTATTCTTCTGGCTTTTCCTCCAGCAGCAGAAATTATTCTTTTTATGTCCTGAAAATGATCATCGGGGCTCATGTTACATTCCTTCCCGAACATCTTGTATTTACAGCTATAGTTTCCTATATCTGCCAGTATATATAAGTCATATCCTCTTATTGTTTCACCTATTACACCCTTACCCTCTCCGCTGCTAAATCTGGGACATTGTGCAGATATCAGGAAGGAATCTTTATGGTAACCCGGAAACTGATGCTTAATGCTGTCCTCCGTGCTTTCATTTCTCCAGTTTACTATGTAATTATCAACCAAGCCGCACAAGTCTTGAGTTCCGTTCATAGATATGATTCCTAAAGGCCCGTAAGGTATTTTAAAACTATTATCACTCGACCACCTATTCATTATTTGTCAGCCTCCCATAAATATATCCTAATTAAATTTATCTGTCATTATTGTCATATTTGTATACATATTATAAAATAGTAAGAGCAATAAGTAAAGCTAGTATTATTGGGAAGCAACCATACAACTTAGCTTATTCATAGCTAGTTATTGCTTCCCTTCTAGGTTTTTAGCTCGGAATAGTCTATGTTTTTGCTAAAAACCCTATATCTATGCGGTGGGTAATATGGTAATATATTTAACATATATGAAGCTTTGAGGTCTATTTTCTGCAATAACAATAATTAAACCAAATTCGAACTAATATATATATAGAAACAACTTCATAATTTAGTATTTATATTTGGTCTATATATATAATAATACATAGTATACGGAGGAATCATTATGAATAATATAAGAATTGTTACAGATAGTACCTGCGATCTTTCTCCTGATTTGCTAAACAAGCATAATATTGCAGTAGTTCCCTTGTATGTGGTTTTTAAGGATGAATCCTTTAAGGATGGAGTAGACATCAACAACGAAAAATTATACGAGATAGTTGAAAAAAACAATAATCTGCCAATGACATCAGCACCAGCTCCCGGCGACTTTATAAATACCTTTAAGCCAATAATCGATGCAGGAGATGATATAGTATACATAGGTATTTCCTCAAAAATCTCTGCGACCGTTCAAAATGCACTTTTGGCGGCACAGGAATTCCCCGAGGGCAGAATAGCAGTACTGGACTCTGAAAACCTTTCAACAGGCTTGGGACTTCTGGTATTAAAGGCTGTTGATTATGTAAAGGAAGGTCTAAGCAATCACGAGATAGTTGAAAAGCTGTCCCCCTTCGTTCCTAATATAAGAACACGCTTTATAATCAACACCTTGGATTACCTTCACAAGGGCGGAAGATGCAGTGCAATGCAGAGCTTTGTAGGCGGACTGCTTAAGATTCGACCTATAGTAGCTATAAAGGATGGTAAAATGATATTGGAGGAGAAAATACGTGGAAAACGTGACAAGGTTCTGGCTAATATGATAGATAACGTAATGCTGGATAGAGATAATATGGATGGGGAAAGATTATTTATTACACACTCCATGGCACATGATGATGTGCTTCAGCTTAAAAAGGAATTTGAAGAAAAGCTGAATGTAAGGGAAGTAATAATAACAGATACAGGTTGTGTTGTATCAAGCCACTGCGGTCCATTAACAATAGGAATTATATATCTTAATAAATAATTATAAATTTAAAGAAGCACTTCCTATGGAGATGCTTCTTTTGTTTTTGCAATATCTATAAATTAAAAATACTTCTCGTTAAGAGTTGCTAATCTCTTTGTGAGAAACAACTGGATAAAAGCTTTATTACCCTTTACTTAGAGATAATTTTGTCCTTATATTTATCAAATATTAATAATAGCGGATATCCTAATGCATAACATGCGATGAATTGACCAACAAAAATCGTTCCTGCTGTAATCAGCAGAGGTAAATTGTATACCAGCTTGAAAAGTACACCTAATACAACAGCATTTACTATAACTGGCGGAAAGGGCACAAGCCATTTCTTGGGCATTTTATAGCTCATATACGCAGCTATAAGGGTTGCAAGACTGCCGAATATTACATCAAAAATACCTGCTCCTAAGCCCATGGACATACCATAAATATTAGATACCACACAGCCTACATACAGCCCCGGTATAGCAGGTGGAAACACCGCCGGCAGAACTGTAAGAGCCTCCGATATTCTTACCTGTATAGGTGACTGTGCCGACCCAAAGCTAAGGGGTGCAAATGCAATAGTAAGTACTGCGTAGATAGCAGCAATCAGTGCTGCCTGTACTAGATACCTTGTTTTATTCATTTCTTAATACCTCCGTAGTTTTGTTTTAAGTCAGGATATTGCGAACTGACTAACTTTATTATTGTATATGGAGCGGTTGGGGGGTGTCAAGTGGTTTTACTTTAAATTGTTTTTGGTATTTAATAGCAAAATAACAAAAGGGGGCTGTCTAAAAACTACTTTAAGCATGGGGTGACACTTCCTCTACTCAAGTTAAACTTCCTGTTTATATTCTTTAGGTATACTATCTAACTCAAATGCTCATTCAACAATTCCATATAGTTTCTTTTACCATGTAAAATACGTTGAACATAAACTATGTCATCTTGATAAATGTAAAATATGATATAGCTTCCACATATGACGTATCTATATTTACTTTTTATACCTATTCTATACTTAAGTAATATTCCCATTTCAGGAAATAAAGATAACTTTTCTATTTTTTCTATAATTCCTTTAACCGTTTTCGCAGCAAACTCTACACTTTCCTCCGAAATATAGTTTTGGATATTTTTCAAATCACCAACAGCCACAGGATTTATTTTTATTGTTACATCCATTGCTATACTCCTACGCTCCGCTTAAGTTCATCCAAGGTCTGCCACTCATTACCTGTCAATATTGCCTCTTCCGCTTCATTTAACTTAGATAATAGCTTTACAATTGTTTGCTGCCGCTCATACTCTTCTATATCTATAAGCACATATTTCCCTCTGCCATTTTTAGTCAAAAATACTGGTTCACCGTTTTCACAATCTTTTAAAACTTCATTATAGTTTCTTAAATCCGATATCGGCTTTATATTTGGCATAATCCATACCTCCTACACACATATGTTGTTATTATTGTACCCTAATTTTACGTAAAATACAACGTATAATTCGTCAGCAGTTTGCTATTTACAAACTTTAATTTAACGTATCACACCTTCTTGCAATTATTCTACCGCAATATAAATTGCAAAGTATACTGTCTAAGATTTTTCTTAGCATAGTAATAATCACATTGAACTAACACAGCATAAACCATATAATTAGATTAACCGACCAATTCCCAAAGGAGTGATTCCATATGCTTTCCAAGCTTATTAAGCTTATCCCCACAAAATATATAATCTATCTCTGGAAAAACGTTCCCTTTCCTCTGTGGTTCAGGAACTTTATTATATGGCGTGCCAATTGCCGCTTCCTTGTGGCAGTGATGGGCATAATAACGAATGAAAAGAATCAGCTTTTGCTTGTAAAACATACCTATAGGGATGAGCCTTGGGGTGTGCCCAGCGGATGGATCGAGTATGAGCAGCCTTTTTCGGGACTTGAGAGGGAAGTGCTGGAGGAAACAGGTTTGACTATTAAAGCTGATAGCATATTAAGCACAAGATATGTTTCAAAGCCGAACCGCATTGACTTGATTGTAAAGGGAAGCTTCGTTGAAGGCACATTCAGACCTAGTGCCGAGGTGTCTGATTATGGATTTTTTGATATAGGCAATTGGCCTCAGGGTATGCCCGAGGAACAGCAGTTGCTTATTAAAGATAGTATCATCAAGAATATATAGATAAAAACCTCCAGCTATAAAATAATTTATTGCAGGAGGTTTTTATCTTCTTAGAGTTCAGATTTATTCAAAATCAACTTAGGACATTATAGAGAAACAGCTTCAAAATTAAATATATACATTTGTTTCTCACAAATAGATTAAGCTGTATAATAATGTACCTCTTAAGAAACACTAGCATCATGACAATTTTTCATGGAGGAAGATATATAATGCTTAACGAAATTTCCCATTCAGTTTTAAGAGTCTTTGCATCTTATTTATTGCTTCTAGTTTTAACCAGAGCTATGGGAAGAAAGCTGATATCCCAGATGACCTTCTTCGATTTTGTTGTAGGCGTAACTGTCGGCTCAGTAGTTGTTAATATATCGGTAAATCAGAAAAGGGCTGTGACGTCAGGTATAACTGTGCTTTTAGCACTAACTGCTTTCACAGTAGCAATAGATTACTTAAATATGAAAACTTTTTTTTCTAGAAAGCTTACCAATTCAGAGCCTGTTACAATCATTGAAAATGGGAAAATTGTTGTAGAAAATCTTACAAAAGTTCGATTGACCTTGGACAATTTAATGATGCTGCTTCGTGAACAAAGCGTATTTAATATTTCAGATGTAGAATTTGCAATATTTGAAACTAATGGAAAACTATCTGTTCTGAAAAAATCACAGAAGCAGCCAGTGACACCATCAGATTTGAATATCCAGACTAAATATTCCGGGCTTACGAGGGATATCATCATAGACGGCAGAGTTATGGAAGAGAATCTTACGGGTGCAAATTTAGATAAAAACTGGTTACTAGACAAGCTTAAGGAAAATAATCTTCATAAGGTAGAGAACATATTTTATGCAGGTTTAGATACTTTAGGCAACCTTTATATATCCTCTAACTCCTCTAAAAGATCAGAAGAAAAACACGGTCAGCATGGGATAGAGTAACTATCATTAATCCCTGATAAACCGATCATATGCAATTCTTATCCATATAAGAAGTACTAGCTAAAATATATTCCCGCCAATAGTGTACATACATAAGCCCTTAATGTCCTTAATATTATAATAAGGTGTCATAAATTTATCAGTGTATCTTACCCTAAGACAAATAAATCAAAATACTCCCTTGACAAGCATTATATTTCAGCATAAATAAGGGGTGATGCATAGGTGAATAAACCATTGATTCTCTTACTTATTATATCCCTGCTTATGATCACTGCTGCATGTTCATATAGTCCTCAGACTCCTATTCCCATATATGCGGAAAATGAGGAACAGCTAGTGGTTAAAAATACAAATAATGATGAAGAATGTGAAATATTGACAAGTATTAAAGCTGCTAAAGAGCTTAAAAACACCATGAATATAAATGGAAGCGATATGCTTTTATATAATCATAAGATACTGAAAATGAGGCTGAATGACTTTGACCCTGTAAAAGCTTTGAAAAAAGCTGGATTCTACAAAAACGAAAGCAAGGACGAAAAGCTAAACCTTAGAAATGCGATAATCAGATTTCAGAGCAGCATTAATGAGCCGGTCAGCGGAGAGCTTTCTGACCTTGATTTACAGATTATTGACAATAGTATACTTGCCTGCTCAAATAGTCTGCCCAGCCTTGCCACCGATGAAATAAATGCTTATCCTACAGATAAATTGTGGATTGTTATAAACAAAACCACCAGAATACTTACCTTATATGAAGGCGGCAAAACGATAAAAAAATATCCCATAGCACCGGGGCTAAAACCCTCCTATACTCCCGAGGGCAAGTTTTCTATAGTAACCATGATAAAAAACCCCGGATGGGGCGGCGGCGGATATACTTCCCCCGTAAAAGGCGGCTCGCCCAGCAATCCCTTGGGCTATAGATGGATGGGGCTGTCCCCCAAAGGCGGCGGCGTTTATGGAATACATGGGAATAACAAGCCCTATTCTATTGGTACAAATGCTTCTCATGGGTGTATACGCATGATAAATTCCGATGTTGAGGAGCTTTTTGACATGGTATCTGTAAGTACTATAGTATGGATTGGTACAGATGAGCTGCTTATGGAATGGGGGGTATCACAGCAAATATATCATATATAGCAAGTTTAAAGCTCCCATGAGTTTACTTTTACTCTTTGGAGCTTTATTTAAAAATTAACGCTAAAGTAACATTCCAAAAATAAAAACAGCTTCCGTAATACCTCAGTATCACGGAAGCTGAAAGCCGACATACTATGCTGCTTCTTCCTCGTCTTTGGGGATAGGGCGGATTTCGATATCCTCTGGTCTTGGTGGCAGCTCGATATCTGCGTAGATTAAAGCTGAAAAAGTTCTCATAATATTATCCCTCCATCTGATAAATGAAATTTTATTAGTGGATATTGTACTCTATTAAAAAAAGTGATAATATTATAAATATATACATAAGGAAACTTTGCATGGTGTACCTTATGGTATATGCTGGGGGCTGGAGAAATCCAGTCTATCACTTTTTTTGACAACAATCTAATAGTAAATTCACCTCCTGTATACTATTTACTGTAACACCCACTGACGCTATTATAATATATATTCCTAGGGAAAGCAATCGCTAAGCCTCAATTTTAGATACATTTATTTCCACAAAACTACTCTTATTCGGTTATTACTTTTTCTGTTTTTTTATCAAAAATACGATTGTATAATAAAAGCATTGAAATCAGTAGTATTTCATAAGGTTTTGAATCTGGATTTTTTGTGAAAATCAAAAAAGTACATTGTAATAAATAAGCTTGGACTGCATATGGCTATAGCTGTTTTGCCTCATCCAAGCTTATGTAAAATACCGCTGTGTATTACCTTTTATTTTGTTATGAAAAATTTGTCGAATATTGTTGGAAATTGTGGCTTAATGCTTTCTTTACTAAATAGGCATATGAATTTTGTAGTATTTTAGCATTTGCAATTTACCTATAATATCGTGTTGTTTCATTATTCTTCAAGGTAGCGATCCATGATAAAGCTATTTAACTCATCCTTAGTTACTCGCCAGTAAGGTAAAAACCTATCCATATATTCAATAAATATAGATGTGTGATCTTTTTCAAGTAAATGTACCAGTTCATGTACAACTACATACTCAAGACAATTAATAGGTTTCTTTGCAAGCTGAAGGTTTATCCATATTCTTTTGTCTTTAACATTACATGTTCCCCATCGAGTAAGCATATTTTTTACACCTACTGAATCTGTTGTAACACCGATTATTTTTTGCCATTTTTCAATTAATGGGGATAGCTTGGCTTTAAGCTCTGCTCTATACCATTCATTCATAACATTCTCACGTTGAGCCTGAGTGCTATTCTCTCTGACTGTCAAAAACAATTTGTTGGCTTTTATCTCTACATTGTTTGCTGTCTTGGTATATCTAACTTCTAATCTGTATCTTCGCCCCCATACATAGTGACTCTCGCCTGATATATATTCACGCTCGGATTGTCTTGGTTGATTTTCGTACTTTTCAATTTGCTTTTTTATCCAGGCAATCTTTGTAATAGCAAATAAACTAATTGTCTCGTCATTTGCTTTTACAGGAGCTGTTATACGAACATTACCATATGGAGGCATAACATAAAGATGCATGTTTTTTATATTTTTTTTAATAACTTCTATTTCGACTCCAGCAACTATCATTATTATCACCAGTACTCCCTTTGCTCTCTTACAATTTCAAAAACTGCGTCAACTTTATCATGGTCATTGACTAGTGTATATATACCCTTTAATATTACTTTTTCTTTTGTCTTATCACCTAGCCATTTGTCTGGCTTAATTGCTATAATCTTATTGTGAATAGTCAATATTAACTCTTCATCTTTTGTAATATTATCATATAGTGCTCTTAGTGCTGCGGACTTTTTGATTTTATCTGGATACCCTGCATAGTCCTCTGGCTTTTCAACCTTTCGTGTTAATTCGACTATTTTTTCCAAGTACTTTTTATATTCATCCTTTTGCTTTTTTCGTTCTTCGATGATTTTCTTTAGTAACTCTGACATCTTATTATAATAAAGTGGGTTTGTTCCACTCTTCTCAACAATTTTTCTGCGTACATTATTCTCGATAACCTCTGCTGCCGCCTCAGTATTTTTCCTTATTCCATCTGGCAGACTATTTACAAACTCTACTCCCCTCTCCACAATCAACTCTATTAGGGACATATCATCAAATGCTGACAATTTTTCACTTTGCCCTGCACTTATATAATTATCAATCAAATGTCTCATATCTGCTTCATGCTTTTTTAAGTCAACATAATCACCGCTTGCTAACTTTATTTCTCCTCTGACCCTCTGATAAAATAAAACTTCGTCATTGATGGCTTTAATTTGATTCGCAGTATAATTAAGCTCTTCCAAATTAGCAGCAACATTAGCAAATGCACGTAATAATGAAGCCGTAAGCTTATATAAAGCTAGTCTCTTTGGCTGCCTTTCCTCTAGCTCATCTA
The DNA here is from genome assembly GCA_937930535.1 of uncultured Clostridia bacterium. GTDB lineage: Bacteria > Bacillota > Clostridia > Lutisporales > Lutisporaceae > CALGKJ01. Next base: position 13,484 of record CALGKJ010000134.1, on the reverse strand, counting down.
AATCGCCGTCATGTACCCAGCAGAAGTATTTTATAAATTCAGGTGTAGTTCGGGGCAGCTCTACAGGTTCGCACAATGCTCTTAAGTTTTCAAGTAATTCCTCAAGATTATTTTTCGCTTCTGTTACTCTATTTTTAAGCAAATTAGAAACATCTTCAGCCTCAAAGCTGTCAAAAGCTTCAGAGGTATAATCTGCAACTGCTTTTTCAAGGCTTTTAAATAAATCCATATAATCTATGATGTAACCGTACTCCTTATCATCACCATCTAGTCGGTTTACCCTGCAAATTGCTTGAAATAGTGAATGGTCACGCATTGATTTATCAATATACAGATATGTAGCACTAGGAGCATCAAATCCTGTTAGCAGTTTATCTACAACAATAAGAAGCTTCATCTGTCCCGGGTCTTTAACAAATTTCTCTTTAACCTCTGCTTCAAAAGCTTCTACATCTTTTCCGTTTAGCATCTTTTGATATATGGCATATTTAAAGCGATTTTCTGTGTCTCTTGATTCGCCTGTAGCTTCCCCCTTGATTTCAGAAATATCCGCAGAATAAGAGGTTATAATAGCACACTCTTTAAACCCATTATCTTGAAATAACTTATAATATTTACAAGCTTCATATATACTAGCTGCAACTAAAATAGCATTTCCACGCTCATTATTAAGCCTATCTTGGATTTCCATATCGAAAATAATATCCGAAACAATTTTTGACAGTCTCGCTTCCGAGCTATATACTTCCTTTAATGTGCCCCAGCGTTTTTTTAGCTGTGCCTTTGAAAGCTCGGTAAGTCCTTTTGTTTTTGCTTCAAACCACATGTCAATTTTATCCTGTGCTAATATTCCTTGAGGTATGTCCCTAGCTTCATATCTCAAATCTAAAACAACCTTGTCCGCAACAGCTTCAGGGTACTTATATGTGTGTATGTATGTGCCAAAAATTTCAATACTACTTTTAATACCTCTTTTTCGCAGTTCTTTTTTGCTAAGAAGCGGTGTGCCCGTAAAGCCGATAAAAGCGGCATCCGGCAATAGTGTAGTCATTGCCTTATGTAGCTTTCCCGATTGTGTTCTGTGGCACTCATCAACAAAGATATAAAATTCACCTTTAGGTTTAAAATCAGACGGCAGACTTGCTAATAATCTTTCTATATAGGTATTATAAGCCTTTTCCTCATCGCCGTTATTTTGTCCAAACTTATGAACCAGTGAACACATAACCCTTGGTGTAGTTGCATTTAGCTTTTCAATTAAATCAGTACAGCTTTTAGTTCTATATATTTCATCTCCTACTCCATCAGCACCAAATACTTTATTTTCGATTTGTGCATCTAGCTCCTCCCTGTCAGTTACAATCAATATCCTCGCTTCGGGGTTATTTTCTTTAATCCATCTTGACAGCCATACCATAGTTAAGCTTTTTCCGCTGCCCTGCGTATGCCAGATGATACCACCCTCTTTGGCTTTAACTCTTTGTCTTGCTGCATGTACTGCAAAATATTGATTGTGACGGCACATCTTTTTAGTACCACTATCAAAAACTATAAAATTATATATAATATCAATAAGCCGTTCTTTTTGGCATATGCTTATCAAATGGCGGTCTATTTTATAATCTTCATTTTCACTTTGAGCACATATGAACAACGATAGTGTGTCCGCTGCCTTTTCATCTTCTTTCCACTCAATATAGTGTTTTTCTGGAGTGTCAATAACACCAATGCGAAGCCCCTCAGTATCGTTTCCTGCCATCACTAGCTGAACAGTCGAAAAGAATGGTCTTATAAAATCATTAGTCTGACTATCCAAACCTTGTCTTATACCTTCTGAAACAGATACAACACTTCGCTTAAGCTCTATTACACAAACAGCAATTCCATTAATGTATAATACAATATCTGGTCGCTTTGTATGTTGACCTCTTATAATTACTTCCTCTGCAATATAAAAATCATTTTTGTGTGGTTCATCCCAGTTAATAAATTTTACTGGAACATTTTTCGATGAAACATTTTCTTTTTCTGATGCACCATAGCGAAGCAAGGAATAAACTTCTTTGTTGGCATAATAAAGCTCTGGAATCTTAGATGCGTCTATAAGGGTATTAATTGCCCGTCTAATAAGCTCACCAGAATATCCTTGTTTTTGAAGATATTTTTTAAGCCTTTTCTCGTCAATATTAGAATTGTCTTGGACACAAAGATTATCAATATATGTATATTTAAGTTTCTCGGTAAATAGCTTTACTACTCTATTTTGGGTAAATCGTTCTCTTTCACCTACACCACTCATTACATACCCTCCTTCACCAATCTGATTCGTCCGGTTAATAGTTCCTGCATCATTCCTTGTTTGATATTCCTGTATTTGTTTAGCTTTTGATTAAGTACATCAATTTCGTTGTCTAGATTAGATAGAAAATTAGCTATTGCTGTTTGTTCTTGGTAGCTTGGTAAGCAAATTTTATAATTTCCGAACTGCTCCTTTGATAAGTATCTAATGGTCGTACCTGACGCTAATTCATTCAAATTACGTTCTTCCCATTGCATTACATAGTAAAGATATTCAACATTTACTAGATTACTAGGAACTAATCCTATAAAAGTCTGGTTAGTAACTAATTCTCTTTTAACAATAGCACATCTTCCTAAATATGCACTACAAGATACTAATAATGTTCCAATAGGATGCACCTTCAGATTCATAGATTTAATGGTATCTTCCGAGACTCCTTGCGCAGACTTGGATTGGCTCAGATACTTCCCATCAAAATCTTCAATTCTACACCATGGAATCTCTCCGTTTAAATCTATAGGTTTATCCCTCATAGGGACTATAAAATTTAAAATAATCTCTTTTAAAATAACAAGCTCCCAATCTCCGCCAAATTTAGGAAGCCTTTTCTTACCTGTAAGTAACTCTTTCATTACGCCCTGCTTGATATTTCTCTTTTTATCAATTAATTTTATAATTGAGTTAATAAGCAGATCAATATCAGATAGCATAGTAGCTATTGCTTGCTGTTCAGGCACTGTGGGAATAGGTAATAGCATTTTAGCAATCATATTTCTCCGAACTGAATCAACTGAAGATTTAGCTGTATATTTACAAACTTCAGCATAAAAATTACTACTAAAATAGTAATAAAAGTACTTAGCATTAATTTTTATAAAATCAAATATTATGTAAACTCTTTGATGAGCATTAAACTTACCATCTATATAGTGAAAAACCTTACCCGTTCCAACACCATCCCCTGCTGTCAAAACCGCTTCACAATCAAATGTAAAAGAATCTATTTTTTCAATTTGCTGTGACCTAACAAAAAATGGATACTGTCCATTATTTTTCTTATCTTCATTATTTCTACCCCCAGTCTTTATCAACGCACAATCTTCAATTGATAAACACTCCCATTCCTCGGGTATAACCCCAACCTCTGTTCTTTTATACCCTTCCCTTATTCCCATAAAAACCCCATCCTTTCAAGATGAGCTTTCACTTTATTTTCATACTCCGATACTTCCTTTTCAATATGCGGAAGTGTTTCCTCATATCTGTCAACAAGCTCTATAATACGATTAGTAAGCTTATGAGAAATCTCGGAATAAATTGCATCAACGGCATTTAAAACAGCACTACACCATTTCTTTTCTACAACAAGCACTTTTATTTCAGCAATGTTTAGTTTACTGTATTTATCAAGGACACATTTATTAAGTTCTTCTACTGCATTTTTTATTTTAGTATTATAATTTGCCTCGTTTAGCATTAATTTTTCATACTGGCACAACACCTCAAGTTCATCAGTCAATGCTATATCTCTCTTAATCTGTTTGATTCGATTTTGAAGGTCTCCTTTGGTTATATTTCCTTTGTCATTTATAACTTCACAAAGTAGCCCTTCGTCTCCTCCATGCTCTTCTCTAAGCTCATCCATAAGTCTAATTACTTCGTCTCGCTCACTTTCAAGTTGGTTTATTGTATTCTGTTTTTCTTGGAAATAATTTTCTATAATCAGCTTTTTAGGTATTACCCTGCCTTCAAAGGATTTCATCTTCCCTGTTACTGTACCATCTTTTCTTTTAACCATTTCACGCTCAACATCATTGCCAGCTTCCCATCCGTCAAAAGCTATAGCATAAACATCATCCTGCATTGTTTCTTCCCAGTATGACATTAAGCATTGGTACACATCATACTTATCAATAAGCTTTAGATTAGAAAATTCATCTAAAATTGCATTTGAAATCTCTATAATAAAAGTTTTCGGGTTTTGACCCTCTTTAATATTGTTTAATTTTTTATATTGGCTATCCTTCCATGATTTGAAAGCTTCATCTATTTTCAATGCATAGTCAATGAACTCCTTATTGCCATAAATAGTTTTGCGTATATCATCCTTACTCACCTTTAACTTCAAGTACCCCTCTCTATCAAGGGTATCAAACAACTGTGACTTCAAGGTAGGGAAAACTTTCCAGTATGGTAATAGCTCATCAATGTCATGCTTTGGCAATCCTCCTAGAAGATGGGCTAATATATCTTGTAAATCCTCTGTTCCACTGGTATCAATATAGCGTGGTATATTTAGGTTGTACTCATTGGCTTCTATTTCTGAATACGGAATCATACGAGAATATTTAGGTATTTCGATAGAATTATTAAAACAATCAACAATTTTATGAATGTCTTGTTCCCTAAGCCTATTCTTATTGCCATCCTTTATAAAGCCTCGGCTGGCATCTATCATAAATATGCCTGTTCTTGCTGCTGCATTTTCTTTATCAATTACAATTATACAAGCTGGAATACCTGTACCAAAAAAAAGGTTAGCAGGTAAGCCTATTATGCCTTTAATAATTTTCTTTTTGATAATCTCTTTTCTTATTATTGCTTCTGCATTTCCACGGAATAATACACCATGGGGTAGAATAATAGCCCCTTTACCTACTTGTGGTTTTAAAGAATAAATAAAGTGCAATAACCATGCATAATCACCATTTTTAGCAGGTGGTACAGCTCCATATCCAGCAAAACGTATATCGCTGCTGGTATCAATACCATTTGACCATGATTTATATGAGAAGGGCGGATTAGCAACAGCAAAATCAAATCTGTCTATGGAATCCTTAGTCGTAAATTTTGGTGTAGATAGGGTATTTGCACTAACTATTTTCCCTGTAGACTTGTTATGCAATACCAAGTTCATTTTTGCAAGACCAGCAGTAGTAGGGTCAAACTCTTGTCCATATATTGTAATACCATTTGGTGCTTCGTCTGCCGCTCTAATAAGCAACGAACCCGACCCGCACGCTGGGTCATATATTGTTTGAGATGCAACCGTGGCTTTACTAACCCCAATAACCTTAGCCATTATCCTTGAAACTTCCGCCGGTGTATAGAACTGACCTTTGCTTTTACCGCTTTGGGTAGCAAAGTTTTTCATTAGATACTCATATGCATCTCCTATGATATCATCTCCGCCAGCTTTGTTTTTTCGGAAGTCTAGCTTTTCATTTTGAAATATGGAAATTAGATTTGTAAGCTTATCAACTTTATCTTTCCCGCTGCCAAGTTTATTATCATCATCAAAATCGGCAACATCAATAATTCCAGTAAGTCTATTGGCATCAGCAAGATTTTTGATTATTATATTCATCCTTTCGCCTATGTTGCTCTTTCCCTTTGCTTTAATCATGTCATTAAAGCTTCCATCGGCGGGTATCTCAATTGCAGCATAGCGATCTCCCATAAACCTATCAGTAACATATTTTACGAATAGTAGTGTTAAAACGTAATCCTTATATAAAGAGGCATCCATACCACCTCTAAGCTCATCACAACCATTCCATAAAGAACTATACAACTCACTTTTTCTTACAGCCATTTAAGTCTCCCCTTTAATCAAATTATATAAATGTATTTATTAGTGCGTATACTACCCTATATAGACCCGATAACTGTATTTTTGATGGAATCAATTACCATATATACATTAAGCATGTACCAAATTCTATGTATTTATACGATTATAACCTATAACATTATATCATAGAATTGCATAGATTCCCATACGTTTACATAACACTTCATAGAATCGCAGAAATGTTACTGATAGCATCAGACGAAAAAGGAAGCACTACCAATCAAAATAGTGCTTCCCAAATATACAATAAAACTATTTTACTTATATCAATCACATGGGAAAATAAGTGTGCTGTAAGGTGTAGAATTTTCTTACATAGCATACAGAAGTTTCTGAAATGCTTATGCTAAAACCAGCTTTCTCAAAGCCTGCCTGTAGGGACTTATCAACTTGCCCCTCAACAACTCCGGCAGCAGTAATTGTTGCAGATGAACTACTGTAGTAAACATATTTGTTACCATTAACCCATGAAAAGTTTCCATTTCCAGAAGGTATAACATACTCCGTACCAGCTACCACTTCTTCAATTTGACGATAAAAACCATTTCCATATACGTATAATTTTACCAAGAATCCAGATGTAACTTTGCAGCTCGCTCCATCAGAGTTTACTAAAGTATCTTCCCAGTATACTTGTCTATATATATAAGTTCCTGTAGTTAATGTCGATACTTCTTCTTGCTGCTTAGATTTGTATTTTTTTATAATTTCCTTATTTTTTTCTTTTTCTTCTTTTTTTACTTCTTCAATGCTTTTGTTTTTGATTTTAGAAATAGTTTTATATGCTTCTTCTTCCGAAAGGTCTCGTATACTCATAGTTGTAATATCATTTAGTTGTTGTACATATGTATCTTTATATTCTACTAATATTATTGGTTCGTCTGAATCTTTTAAATTATCTGCAAAATTACCTATACTTGAACCAAATCCAAAACATATAAATATTACAAATACTACTAGACTTTTAACTGTTTTTTTCATAAGTTTCCTCCTTGTTTCTATCGGTTAACTAGCTTATAGAGGCTTTTAATCCTTCCGAAATAAATTCTTAATACTTGCCAAAAATAAAATTACTATTCCAACTATAGTTATAACTATGCCGTATTTGTATATTGGTATTTCCCAAAACCCCTTTGGCATTAAAAGCAGCTTCTTAAATATAAAAATTGTTATTAACTGCATAAGTACAAAAAATTTAACCATAGTAAATGCTTTTCTTAGATTCAAAAATGTATAACTTAGTATATCAAATAGTACTATTGAGTAACATAATATAAAGACAATCCAATTAAATATCACCCAATCATATGATGACCAAGATATTATATTTCCTATGCTACATACAAGTGCCCCTATAATTATATATAAATTATAAGAGCGTATAGATCTAGCCATTTGTTCACCCCCTAATTAGAATACAGATAATACCTCACAATAATAACTTGCATTTCCATACATCCAAAGTGAAGCACCATCCATCAAAATAGTGCTTCCTCAAACATCACAAATTCCTGACTATGTATTATACACCTGAATCCGTATACTGCTATCCTTCTCTAGCTCTCTAATATCCCTTGCAAGCGAAACAACAACAGCAGAAATTAGCAACATACTTGCTAATATTAATACCCTAGCGGCTCTGTTTAGCTTTTTCAGTCTATGCCCCTTAATCTACCTAATAACCCCTTGTATTGGAATATATATAGAGTTACCCTTTCCTGGGTCACTAACTTCCCACGCAAATGAGACAACAGCAGCAGACATCACTAGAGTAATAGCTAAAGCTATGGCTATTATGGGTTTACTTAGCTTTTTCATTGCGTACCCTCCTATCGTATAACCCCTTGTATTGGAATATATATACAGTTGCGTCCTCCCGGATCACTTACATCCCCTGCAAATGAGACAACAGCAGCAGACATCACTAGAGTAATAGCTAATACTATGGCTATTATGGGTTTACTTAGCTTTTTCATTGCGTACCCTCCTAGACAGTTTTTTTATTTTATCATGAATATGCCCCAAGCACTCAAATAAGCCGTTAATATAGCCCTTACTATTTGAGGCATCCTTGAGTACAATTATAACATCTGCCAGCTCGTCTAAGCAACGCATATCATTCAAACGATTAATAAAGGACTTTATATCATTTAAAACATCTGGACTGAACATTTGCTTGCCCTTTGTCTTTAAAAGTGCATTAAGAAATATTTTATATGCTTCATGCTCTCCCATATCCATTTTTATTTCTGCTTCAGTTGCAATAAATGTTATATGCTTACTCAGACTATATTCCTTTTTAGACAGCTCAATAGCCTTTTTTATGTTTATAAGTGCATTCGGATAATCCTTAATAAGCCTATTAACCATAGCTATATTGTTATAGACTGATGCCTCCGCTAATATATTTGTATCATCAGGATATCCTAGAGCATCCATATAGTACTTAAGGGCATCATCATACTTCCTATGCCTTTTATAAGTAAGCCCTATATTGGAGAGGGTGCTTGCTTTTTCGTAGTTTTTTACGGCATACTCCATAGCCTTTTCAAAGTACTCTCTAGCAATGGTTATTTTCCCTATATTCAGGTACATTACACCGCGCCAGTAATAGTAGTAGTGCATAGTATTATTATCCAGCCTGCCCTGATACTTCTCTATAAGATCCTGTATATCTCTGAATTTCTTGTCTGCTCTATCAAGCAAATTTTCTCTTACCAGAGCATAGGCAAGCTCGCAGTAGAAAAAAATATATCTGTTTGTATCAAATTTAGGCAGTTTCTCCATAGCATATTCGTAAAACTCTATGAAATAGTTAATCTTATGTGTATAGTAACAATTCCTTGCCTTGGCTCTGTACATCATAGCAGTTTCTATGGACATACTCTGCTCCTTGCACTGTTCAAGCAGATAGTCCAGTATTTTCTGATCCTTTTCCTCATTATATAGCCAGATATTGTCATATATATTTTGAACATGCTTTCTTATCTGCTCCGGCTTACTTAAAACTATATCGGTATAGCTCATATTCAATGCCTTTGTTACCAGACACTTAAAGGGGTCAGAGTTGATAGTCTCTCTATGCATGTATGAACGAAAGGTGTCATAGGCCATTTTTGCATTAATTTGCTCATAAAATGCTTGTATAGTCTTGTATTTTTCCTTGATATGCTTTTTCATCTGCGGGCCTTCCCCTAGTATTTTAACATCCCTTAATGTAAGCTTGCTCATATGTTACTACCCCTTGCATAAAATGATAGGTATATTATAGCATTTGATGTAAAGTGTTACAATATATGCAAGCAATTTTAATAAAAAACAAAAGACTCTCTGCTATCTGGAGAGTCTTTCATATTACAGGTTATTTCATATTTTTAAGTACTTCAAGCAGGTATTCCCATACATTTAGAGTTGAAGAAATACTCAAATGCTCCTTTGGTGTATGAACATCATACAAATTTGGTCCCAAGGATATTGCATCAAGTCCCTCCATCTTTTCTATCAGCACTCCGCATTCCAAGCCTGCATGTATGGCTATTATTTCAGCATCCTTGTTGTATTTTTGCTTGTATACCTCCATAAATGTCTGTCTGAGCTTTGAGTTGGGATTATATTCCCATTCTGGATAGTCTGAGTCTATTTCCATTGTTCCGCCAAAGGTTTCGGCAATTGTCTTTATCTGTTCTCTGATCTTATACTTAAGGCTTCTTATGGAGCTTCTTACCTCATTTACCAGATATATTTCGTCTCCCACCGTCTGCATTACTCCAATATTGGTGGAGCTTTCTACAAGTCCGGGTATTTCCATGCTCATGCTTTGTATTCCGTTGGGGATTATTACAAGTGTAGATATAAGCTTTGCTGCTGTATCCGCTGAAAAAATCTTTGTTACTGTGCTGTCAGTCTTTTCTAGCTTTACATATACATCAACATCCGCTGCCCTAAGCTCGTTTTTAAATATCTTATCCCATTTTGATGTTATTTCTTGAAGCTTTTGTATGTCCTGTTGGTTTATTTGTATTATAACTTCTGCTTCTCTTGGTATTGCGTTTGATTTTACTCCGCCTGTTACCTCGCAGATGTCTATTTGTGTCTGACTCACAGCATCCTTTAATAGTCTTCCTATCAGCTTGTTGGCATTGCCTCTTTCCTTGTTTATCTCCATGCCTGAGTGACCGCCTTGAAGTCCGCCGATAAGCAGCTTGTATGTTGCTTTGTCTGCTTTTGCTGCTTCCCACTGTATTGGCAGTACCATTCTTGATTTTGTTCCTCCTGCACTGCTTACCAGAAGCTTTCCTTCCTCCTCCGAGTCAATGTTTACCAACATTCTTCCCTTTAAATGGCTGGCATCAAGGTTTATTGCGCCTCCCATTGTGCTTTCCTCGTCTGCTGTAAACAGTACCTCCAAGGCAGGATGAGGAATATCATCCGCTTCTAGTATAGCAAGGGCATAAGCTACAGCTATTCCATTATCTGCTCCCAGCGTTGTATCTGTAGCATACAGCATATCGTCTATTATTCTAAGCTTTAAGGGATCTTTATCAAAATCGTGCTTTGTTTCCTTATTTTTTTCGTTAACCATATCCATATGACCTTGTAGTATAACTGTAGGAGCTGCTTCATAGCCGGGTGTTGCATTTTTCTTTATAGTCACATTAAGGACAGCATCCTGTACTACCTCCAAGTTATGTTTTTTGGCAAAATCCACCAGATAGTCACTTATTGCCTTTTCATTTCCTGAGCCTCTTGGTATTTGGCTGATTTCCTCAAAATATCTAAACACTGGTTCGGGTTTAAGGTTTTTTAATACTCCACTCATGCTAAACATCCTCTCACGCTAAATTGTACTTTACAATAAATATTATTTTTCTTATTTTTTATTCTATATATATGTATGATTTCCTGCTTTATCCTATAGATAAGCAACTCTAAAACTCAAATTATTTTTTCGTTAAGACTTGCTAATCTCTTTGTGAGAAACAACTGGATAAATTTAATTTGGAAGTTGTTTCTCTATATAGATAAGCAACTCTAAAACTCAAATTATTTTTCGTTAAGACTTGCTAATCTCTTTATATGTTTTCACATCCTTACTGCAAGCATTCAGTAAAAATTTCTCTTGATACAATATGCAATTTGGTGTTCTTATCCAGCTTTTTTGTTTTTTGCAATGTTGCCCATTTAATTGCCAATTTCTGAAACTCGGTTGACATAACACAAAATACTGTGTTATCATGCATTATGTAAACAAGCTTGAAAAACTTGTTCTGCAAAAATAAAAAAACAACTGCTGAATCCTAGATTTATCTAGGTACGGAGGAACCAATCAAGGGGTTAGTCCATAAAGCTGCTGCTGCATGGTTGATATGCAGAGTAAGCTTTTATGGTAGGGAACCTTCTATCCCGAACCCGTCAGCTAACTTCGGAAGCAAGTTTTAGGAAGGAGTGTTTTTATGAAAAAACACACAAAAAAGGCGGTATTGGCAGGCTTAATCCTTGTATTGCTCATGATGCAGGCAGCTAATTTATTTGCTGATACTATTTATGTAACATTGAAATTCGGAAGCAGAGGTACTGAGGTCGTTAACCTACAAAAAGCATTGATTGGACAAGGCTACTTAACTGGAGCCGCTGATGGAATTTTTGGTAAAATGACCGAAGGTGCTGTTATAAAGTTTCAGATTGAAAAAAAGCTTATTATTGATGGTATTGCAGGCAGACAGACTCAGACAGCTCTATTCAGCCAGCAAAGTACTGGGACAAGCACTACTATCACTGCAAGCAGGTCAAGCTCCTATGATACGGATTTGTACTGGCTGTCACGAATAATCCATGCGGAGGCAGAAGCTGAGCCATACAAGGGTAAGGTAGCAGTAGGAAATGTGGTACTAAACAGAGTCAGCTCCAGCTTATTTCCCTCCACTGTCAAGGGTGTAATATTTGAGTATTTCGGTACTATACCACAGTTCAGCCCTGTTGCTGACGGCACAATATACAATAACCCTTCTCAGGACAGCATTAATGCTGCAAAGGATGCTCTGAATCAGGTTAACTACGTAGGCACTTCAACATACTTTTTTAATCCTGACAAGTCAGCAGGCACATGGATTGTAAATAATAAGACCTTTGTAGTACGAATAGGCGATCATGCGTTTTACAGATAGGAGTAATTAAGAGTGCGATAACCTCGCACTTTTAATTTTGCTCAAAAACATAAAAAAAATAAGTCATCCACCGCCTGACAACTTATTCTTTCAATCCTTTGCATATGATTTTAAATCCAGCATTATGAGTACTATTATTGACATTAGCAAAATCCCCATTATTACCACCCCTGAAATTCTATATAATTTATTTGTAAATTTAACCACACCGCTATTTATAATATACTACATATTACCGAAATATGTGTTTCAATATTGTTACATATCTTTTACAACCACATTAAAAAATGGAAAGCTGTACAGTATGTCCCCATCGTGGTAGTTTGATTATTTATTTTGTACAAATATTGCCTTAGCATCATACTATGGTATTAGGAAAAGCATTAAAATACTTGTGGTCAGCAAAACGTGCTTTGGTGGTGATTATGTGAGCTGTCAAATATATCAAAACACCAACTACAAAGTATATAAAGTAAGTGATGGCTTTATAGTCCATAATGTATGCAAAGGCTTCGAGGAGGGACACACTCATGTACAAAAATATGATACATGTATGATAATGATAAAGCTGCTTATAAGCAAAAAAGTGCCAAAAAGCCGCAGCCGATATTTTCTGGAAAGTCTTTTGCGTTTAAGTGATGATGACAAGTATCGAAGTGAGCTGGAACAGCTTTTGGAATGTGTATAGGTTTTAATAAAAACAGTAATTCCAAATCTCTATTTTTTATAGAGCTTTGGAATTACTGTTTTTAAGTATTCAGATTTTAAATATGCTGTTAGTTCATGATTTCCAGAGATTATTTTGCTGTTTCTCTCAGTCTCCAGAAAATTGTATGTCATATGATAGTACATCTGCTACACCTCCCTGTACCTAATTGTAATAAGCTTCATTTTAGTCTTGGATAACCAAAACGTATTGTAGTATACGCAGTTTTGGTTATTTTATTCAACGACATGGACGTATCGATACTAAACACTGTTTTTATGAAGCTGTATAGGTAGTTTGTAGATTACTTGGATAAAGATGAGATACTTTAACATCTCATCTTTATCTGCTAATATCAAACAAACCCTGCTACTCAATATCAATCCTATTGCTTCTGTATCCTGCAACCTTCTTTGGCAATACTATAGAAAGGACTCCATTTTCAAATTTTGCTTTTACAGCTTCTTCGTTTACATTATCAATAGAAAAGCTTCTTGATATTGCTCCTAAGCGTCTTTCCTTTCTGATATAATCTTGCTTTTCCACATTATATTCCTCACCGCTTGCAACGGAAATAGTCAGCAGGTTGTTTTTGAATTCAAGGTTTATCTGTTCCTTGTTTACTCCCGGCAAATCTGCGTGTACTATAAATTCATTCTCGTATTCCTTGATATCTAC
>CALGKJ010000133.1 GCA_937930535.1 uncultured Clostridia bacterium | reverse complement strand
CCTTCTGGATAGTTTCTCATTGCTAGTGTATTTACAAACATTCCTATGATGTTCTGCAAGTCTGCGTGTGGTCTTCCTGCTATTGGACTGCCTACTACTATATCCTCTTGTCCGCTGTATTTTGATAGTGCTATGTTGTATGCTGCCAGCAGTGCCATGTATAGGGTTGTTCCTGTTTGCTTTAGGGTTTTATTTAGCTTTTCTGTCAGTACCTGTCCAAGGCTAAAGTCTATATGTGCTCCTTCAAAGCTTTGTATTGAAGGTCTTGGATAGTCCAGTGGAAGATTCAGTGCTGGCACTTCTCCTTTAAAGCTGTTCAGCCAGTATTCTTCCTGTGCTTTAAGTGCTCCTTCTCTGACAGCGTTGCTCTGCCATGCTGCATAGTCCTTGTATTGTATCCTAAGTGGCAGCAGCTCTTCTCCTGCATATGCCTTGCTGAATTCCTTCAACAGTATGCCTACAGATGTTCCGTCTGATATTATATGATGCATATCATACATTAATATATTCAAATCAGATCGTATTTTAATAAGCCCTACACGTATCAGCGGTGCCTTCGACAAATCAAAGGATCTTATGAAGCCTCTTGCTATTGCTCCTACTTCATTACCTTCTTTTGCTTCATACTGTTCTATTTCAAATCCTACCTTTTTGTGTATCTTTTGTATTAGCTCCTCATCTGCTGCCTCAAAGCTGGTTCTGAGTGACTCATGTCTTTGTATCAGCTTCTCAAAGGACAGTTTTAACCTTTCTGCATCAAGCTTACCCTCCAGCTCCAATGCACCGAATATGTTATAGCTGGTACTGTCAGGATCAAATTGCTGCAATACGTACATCCTTTTTTGGATAGATGATGAATGATAATATTCTCTTTCTTCCATCTCAGGGATTGAGGAATACAAGCTTTTGCTTGAGCTGTCTATACATTTAGCAAGCTCTCTTATTACAGGATATTTAAATATTTCCCTCAGTGATATTCCTGCATTAAATTCCTTATGTATTCTTGATACAAGTACCGCCGCCTTTAATGAATGCCCTCCAAGCTCAAAAAAGCTATTATTTATACTAATCCTTTCAAGGTTAAGTATTTCCTTACATATGTTTGTCAGTTTTTCTTCTGTTGGAGTTGCTGGCGGAGTGTATTCAGCTCCGTTAGCTAATGCTCCTATATATTCAGACAGCTGAACTTTTTCCATAAGGTCTTTTGTATCTATCTTTCCATTTGTTGTTAGGGGCAGCTTTTCCAACTGTATAAAATATGATGGTATCATATAGTAGGGCAGGCTTTCCGACAGATACTGTCTTAATTCAGTTACATTCAGCTCCTGCTTTTGTATTTGCTGTTTATCAGCAACAATATATGCACACAAGCATTTTTCTTCGCTGTTTCTATTTACTGCTAGTACTGCCGCCTCTTTAATCGGCTTGTATTTCAACAATGTACTTTCTATTTCTCCAAGCTCTATTCTAAATCCACGCAGCTTTACCTGCTGGTCTATTCTCCCCAAAAACTCTATATTTCCATCTGGCAGCCACCTTGCCAAATCTCCTGTGCGATACATTCTTTTTCCTGCATCAAAGGGGTTATTTACAAACCGCTCTGCTGTCATCTGTGTCCTATTAAGGTATCCTCTGGCCAGCCCTGTTCCTGATATGCATAGCTCCCCTGCTACACCTATGGGACAGACATTATTGTCCTTATCCAGTATGTATATTTTTGTATTGGATATTGGCTTTCCTATTGGTATATTGTCATACTCCTTATCCACTAAAAAGCTTGTTGCTACTACTGTGTTTTCTGTAGGACCATAGTTATTTACAATTTTATAGTTTGTGCTGACATATTTATTCAGCTTGTCTCCTCCTGTCAAGAGATATCTGAGGCTCTTGTTATCCAAGAGCATAAATCTTTCACAAACCTGAGTAGGTAAAAAGCTTATGGTTATATTATTTTGCTCAAAAAAATCATTAAGTCCAGCCATATCAAGCTTTAATTTCTCATCAACCATGTATATTGCTGCTCCAGCTATTAAAAAGGGGAATATCTCCCAAACAGAGGCATCAAAACCAAAGCCCGCATATTTTGTACTCCTATCCTTCTCGGAAATACCATAATAGCTTACATACCAACTGCACATATTAACCAATGAATGCTGCTCTATTACCGCACCCTTTGGCTTTCCCGCAGAACCAGAGGTATATATGACGTACGCCGCATCCTTTGCGATGCTTACGCTGTCTAAATTGCTTATATCACTAGAATATAGACCTTCATCCTCCAGCAATAATATTTTTTGCTCATATCCTACTTTATCTTTCAAATGTGTTTGAGTCACTATTATACTTGTACAACTGTCCTGAAGCATATATTTTATTCTGTCATGGGGGTAGCTTGGATCTATTGGCAGGTATGCTCCTCCAGCTTTTAGTATCGCCATAATGCCTATTATCATCTCCAGTGAAGGTTCTGCCATAATTCCAATTATGCTGCCTGGGTCAGCTTTCGTATCAAGCTTTGGCTCACTGCCACGCAGTATTCTTGCCAACTGGTTTGCCTTTTCATTTAACTCTCTGTAAGTTAAGTACTTATCCTCATATACTACTGCAATATTGTTCGGCGTTCTTTCCGCCTGCTTTTCAAAAAGCTCATGTATTGTCTTGTTGGTGTGGTACTCTGCATATGTATTATTAAAATTTACCAGCAGCTTCTGTTTTTCCTCTTTAGTTATCAGCTCTATTGTGCTTATCTTTTTATCCATCTCCTGCACTACTTGCTTTGCTATGCTTATATAATGCCTGTACAAGCTTTCTATGGTTTCTCTCTTAAACAGCTTTGTAGAGTATTCTATGCTTAACCCTATCTTTGTTCCTTTTTCTGCTGCAGACAGTGTCAGGTCAACCCTTGATATCAAGCTCTCAAATTCATATGGTTTTATATCAAGATTTTCTAATTCTATATCTTCTACTTCCATATTCTGCATTGCAAACATAACGTCAAAAAGGGGGTTTCGGCTTAAATCTCTTTTAAGGCTTAGCTTATCAATCAGCTCTTCAAACTGATAATCTTGATTTTCATATGCCTTTAATGCATTTTCCCTTACTTCTGTCAGAAACTCTCTAAAGGTTTTGTCTCCATAAGGATGATTTCTCATTGCCAGTGTATTTACAAACATGCCTATTATGTTTTCCAAATCGGCATGGGTTCTTCCGGCTATAGGACTTCCTACTACTATATCCTCCTGACCACTGTATTTCGACAGCAGGATATTAAAAATGGCCAGCATTATCATATATAATGTGCTTCCTGTTTCTTTTGCTGTTTGCTTTAGCCTTTCTGTAAGTCCTGCATCTAAATAAAAATCCATTCTATTTCCTTCAAAGGTCTGTATGGCTGGTCTTTTATAATCTGTATAAAGATTAAGCACAGGTATCTCCTCTTTGTATTGTTCCAGCCAGTATTTTTCCTGTTCTTTTATGGGTTCTGATCTAAACATTTTATTCTGCCATTCTGAATAATCCTTATATTGTATTCTTAGCTCAGGCAGTTCCTTTTCCTGATAAATTGCTGCAAATTCTTTAATAAGTATGCCTATAGATGTTCCATCTGAAATTATATGATGCATATCAATCATCAATATATGCCTTTGAGCTTGCAGCTTGATGACCATTACCCTCAGCAGAGGGGCTTTGCAGAGGTCAAAGGCTCTTATAAATCTGTTTATAATTGTTTTAACTTCATTTTCCTGATTTATTTGGCTATTCAGCTTGCTGTCAATATAATCTATTTCAAACTCTACTTCATCTCTTATTCTTTGTATCAATTCTCCTTCAATATTTTCAAAGCTTGTACGCAATGACCCATGTCTTTGTATCAGTATTTTAAAGGCACTATCCAGTTTCTGTTTATCCAGCTCCCCTTTTATCTCAAAAACTCCGGGCATATTATAGCTTGCACTGTCAGGCTTAAGCTGCTGTAAAGTATATATTCTTTTTTGTGCTGATGACATTTCATAGCTGTCTGTCTTATCCACAGGCTTTATATAGGAATTGATTTCTAGCAAATCTTGTTTAAAATAGTTCTGATCCAAATACTCTGATAATTTTTCAATAGTGTTGTGCCTTAAAATATCGGCTGCTGTTATTTTTATGTCTATTTTATTATTGATTGTATTTACAATTCTGGCTGCAGATATTGAGTCTCCGCCAAGCTCAAAAAAGATCTCTTTGATGCCTATCTCATGAAAGCCTAGTACTTCACCCCACACTTTTCCTATCATAAGCTCTGTTTCACTATAGGTATTATTCCTGCCTGTCAGTTTTGTTTCAATAACAGGGTAATAAGCCGCTTCTTTGCGTGCTGTAACAAACACCCCTTCATTGCTCGCCATGGACTCAGGCAGTTCAAGCCAGCATCGCTCCTTGTCAAAGGCATAGGTTGGCAAGCTGATTTTTTTCCTGTTATTCTTTTTATATATTTTTTCCCAACTAATATCTGCCCCGTTTATGTAACATTCAGCAAGGCTTAAGATCAAGCTCCTATCAACGGTATCACTCTGCTCGAACTGTGATGCTAGTTTTTCGCTGTTTGCATTTAGTTCTGTATAAATCTCCGATTCCTCGAATTCTCCGTAATAAATATCATTATCCATGCTATCGCTTTTCAGGCTATCTACCGTCAGCAGCTTGCAGTATAAATCCTCTGTACTGTCCGTCAATATTGCAAGTCTGTATTGATAGTGCCCTCTCCCCGTATTAGCGGTATAACAAATATCTGATATGCAAGCTTGTATATTCTGACTTAAGAAGCTTTTGTATTTTTCTATTAAGCTTTTTAAAGATGTTTTACTCTTTGCTGATAGTGTAAAAATGCATGAATTGTGGGGATTATTGCTATGCTGACTGTGGATTTGTTCAGTCTCGTTGTATTCTTCGAGTATTATATGACAGTTTGTCCCACTGATGCCGAAGCTGCTCACTCCTGCTCTTCTCGGGTATCCATATGCTTCCCATTTAGTTAATTTCCTAACTATATGCAGAGGTGAATTTATAAAATCTATTTTTGCATTTGGGATATTGAAATTAATACTGGGAGGCAGCATTTTGTTTTTTATTGACAGTATGACCTTAAGTATTCCTGCTATACCTGCGGCATTGTCCAGATGCCCGATGTTAGTTTTGATTGAGCCTATAGCGCAAAACTGCTTCTTGGTGGTATAGCCTCTGAAAGCTCTCCTAATACCATTTATTTCTATAGGATCGCCTAATATAGTACCAGTTCCATGGGCTTCAATGTATGATATAGTCTCAGGGTCTATTTTAGCACTATCCCATGCTCGTATTATTACTTCCTCCTGTGCTGCCGCATTAGGTGCTGTTAAGCCTATTGAGCTTCCATCCTGATTTACAGCACTTCCTTTAATTATTGCATGTATATTATCATTATCTTCTATAGCTTTATTCAAGGGCTTTAGCATTATGCAGGCTGCACCTTCCCCAACACCTGTTCCGGTTGAGTTTTCATCAAAGGTACGTGTTCTCCAGTCGGTAGCCTCTATTCCTATTTTGAAGCTTTGCTCTATTGGCAGAAAGCTTATATTTACACCGCCAGCCAGAGCCATATCACAGTCTCCATTGTTTATTGCCTGACAAGCAAGGTGAACAGCTACTAATGATGACGAGCAAGCAGTATTAACTAACATGCTGGGACCTTTTAAATCAAGCAAATATGCTATTCTACCAGCCATTACAGATATTACATTTCCAGCTAACGCCATAGGTACTGACTCTGGTTCTGCTTCATATACCATTCTTTTATAATCATATACTGCATCCCCGCTATAACCCATATATATACCAGTACGTGTACCCTTTATTTTTCCTCCTCCATAGCCCGAATCTTCAATTGCACTCCACGCTGTCTGCAAGAATAATCTTTGGCTAGGATCCATCAAGCTTGCCTCTTTAGGGGATAAACGGAAGTATCTATAGTCAAACTTATCTATTTCCTCTAAAAAGCTACCCTCCATATAATTGGCTTTATTCTTTATTCCCAAAAACCTCTGATATTTATCCATATCACGCTTTCTTAAATCAGGGAATCCAGTTATGCAATCAATCCCATTTCTTAAATTTTCCCAGAATTCCTCCAAATCCTCTGCCATTGGCATCATTGCTGACATGCCAACAATAGCAATATCTGTATTGGAGCATTGGTCTAATAAAGGTATTTCCTTTACAGTTTGCGCTGATATTTTCTTGTTTTCCTCCATTTGTATGAATTCAGCCAATTTTGAGATAGTAGGATTATCAAAGATATCTGTAATTTTTATATCTTTTGCTATTCCGTCTTTTTGCAGCTTTGAATGCATTGTCATTAATGACAAAGAATTACCGCCAAGCTCGAAAAAGTTATCATGTATACTTACTTTTTTAATTTGCAGAATGTCTTTCCATAGCTCTGCAAGTTTTTTTTCCAAATTATATCTTGGTTCCTCGTACTCAGCTCCCGTTCCTATGCTGCCATCCAAGCAAGAATATTTACTATTATCGGAAAGAGATTTTCGGTCTACTTTTCCATTGGATGTTAGGGGCAATTTATCCAATGGTATAAAGTAAGAGGGAACCATATAGTTGGGTAGTTCTTTTTCCAAGTACTCTCGAAGCTCTGCTATCGTTAACTCTTTTTTTCTATTTTGCTGACTATTAAGAACAATATATGCACATAGCTTCTTGTTGCCATCACTATCATCTTTTGCTATTACTACTGCTTCCTTTATTTCATGATAGCTATTAAGCCTGTACTCTATTTCTCCAAGCTCAATCCTGTAGCCACGTATCTTCACTTGATTATCTATGCGTCCTAAAAATTCTATGTTTCCATCTGGCAGCCACCTTGCCAAATCTCCTGTACGATACATTCGTTCATTTAACACAAAGGGATTGTCCACAAATTTCTCCGCTGTTAACTCTGGTTTGTTCATATATCCTCTTGCAATTCCATCACCTGCTACACATAGCTCTCCCGCTACTCCAATTGGCTGTATACTATCATATCTATCTACTATATATGCTTTTGAGTTGTTTATGGGTTTACCTATTGGAATATTGTCAATATTCTCTCTATCTATTAGGAAGCAAGTTGAAAAGGTTGTATTTTCTGTTGGACCATAGCCATTTACTATTCTTATATCTTTATATTTTTCTCTTACAGTATTTATGTGCTTAGGCGATAATACATCTCCTCCTACAAGTAAATATCTTAGTGTTTCAAATATTTTAATATTCTGCTGTGACAGCCTATTAAATAAAGAAGAGGTTAACCATAGTATTGTTATCTTATTTTCTTTTATAAGGAATTCAAGCTTATCTGCATCTAGTATCACACTTGTATCTGTCAAGTGTAATTGCAAACCATTTAATAATGAACCCCATATCTCAAAGGTACATGCATCAAATACTATTGCTCCTGTTTGCAATATCCGATCATCTTCTTTAAATTCTACATAGCTATTATTTTTAACAAGCCTTATTACATTTCTGTGTTCTATCATTACTCCCTTCGGTGTACCTGTAGAACCAGATGTATACATAATGTATGCCAAGGGCATATTTGTCAAACTGTCTCGGCTGCAATAATTGCTTAGATTATCAGCATTACCTTTGTATATCTCTATGTCATCTATCATTAACATTTCTATTTCAAAGTCTATTTTATCTTTAAACTT
Source organism: uncultured Clostridia bacterium (assembly GCA_937930535.1). Taxonomy (GTDB): domain Bacteria; phylum Bacillota; class Clostridia; order Lutisporales; family Lutisporaceae; genus CALGKJ01. The sequence continues at coordinate 11,492 of CALGKJ010000133.1, read as the reverse complement.
TAATTGGCTAAGCAATATTTGGGTCGAACAATCCTTTAACATATATCTTATTCTATCCTGTGGGTATTCTGGATCTATGGGCAGATATGCACCTCCAGATTTTAATATGCCAATAATACCTATTATCATCTCTAGAGAGCCCTCTGCCATGATGCCGACTGCCTCATCTGCTGCTACGCCCTTATTCACTAATACTCTTGCCAGTTGGTTTGCTTTTTCATTCAGTTCCCTATAGGTTAGCTGCTTATCTGCATATATTACCGCTATGTTATCTGGTATCTTCTCTACTTGTTCTTCAAATAACTCATGTATTGTCTTTCCCCCTGGATATTCTGCATATGTATTATTAAAATCTATTAGTATTTGCTTTCTTTCTTCCCCTGTAAGCATTTGTATATCTTTTATGTTGATTTTCACGTTATATATAATAGTCTTTAGTATGTTTCCATAATGCCCTACCAATCTTTTTATAAACTCATTACTAAATGAACTTAAATCATATGAGAAGTCTAATTGTAAACCGTCAAAATCCATTACTGACAGTGTTAATTTATAGTTTGTAGCTTCTCTTATTTCATAGTTCTCTATTTTAACATGATTGCTTTCATGACTTAGCATCTTGTCAATTGGATAATTTTCTATTACTACAAGAGTATCAAATAGCTCTTCTGAATTATATATTTTGCTATATTTAATTATGTCTATCAGTGGTGTATGCTGGTATTCCTCTCTCTCTTTTAGACTCTTATCGACCTGCCTTAGTACACTTTCCATACTATCATTGCTGTCTGTATTTATCCTCAGTGGCAGTGTATTAATAAATAATCCCACCATATTTTCCATGCTTGCGACTTTTCCATTTCTTCCTGATACTGTAGTACCAAATACTATATCATTTGTATTACTGTACCTTTGAAGTAGCATTCCCCACGCCGCATATATTACTGTTGCCATAGTTATGTTATATGTTTTGCAAAAACTATTGATAGAGTTTGATAGCTCTTGTGATAGCTTGTATTTTAAAGTTCTATTTCCTTTATATTTTTCGCCATTGCTTTTTAATGTAGTTCTTGTATCATATCCCTCAAAATACTTGCTCCAATATTCATCTTGTTTACCTATATCTTGTTTTTGACACCACTTGACAAATTCTTTAAATTTATTTTTCTCTACCATAACTGGTTCACTGCCTTCTACTATTGCATTACAAGCAGTTATAAATTCTTTTATCAGTATTCCATTGCTCCATCCATCATACAGTATATGGTGATATGTAACTACTAGCTGATATGTATTAACATTCAGTTTAATAACATTTAGTCTCAATGGTGCTATAGTTAAATCTATACCTTGCTCATATTCTCTTTCCAAAATTTCTTTTGTCAAAATAGCTTTCTCCGTGTCCGAACATTGTGTAAAATCATGTGCTTCAAAAGGAACATCATAGTTTTTTAATATAACCTGTATTGGTTTTTCAAGCTTGTCCCATTTATATATTGTTCTTAGCATTTCATTATTTTCTGCAACGTGGTTCCATGCTTTAAGTATTATGTGTGTATCAATGTCACCGGATAGTGTTACACATAATTGTTCTAAGTATTGTCCGCTTTTGTCTCCCTTTAAGTAATAAAAAAGCATACCATGCTGCATAGGGGTCAATGATATTATATCTTGAATATTGGCTTTTTCTAGCTTTTGAGGTTTTCTCATTTATTGTCCCTCCTTGACTAATTATGCTCATTTAAAAGCTTTGCTTTAAGCTTTATATATCTATATTAATAAAAGCCCTATAAGCTAGAGCTTTTATTATAGATAACCAACTCAAAAACCAAAATACTTTTCGTTAAGAGTTGCTAATCTCTTTGTGAGAAACAACTGGAAAAATTTATTTTTGAAGTTGTTTCTCTATAGTCACTATAAGTTTTTATAAACATTTGCTTATTTCTTATTGTCTCTTCGGAAGTATAGAAACTTTTTATTATTTCAACTATGGCTTATAATGGAGCGGGTTTATGAAATGAGTTCCAATCACCTTGTCAGTTTTTTATTAGGTATGCAGTTTTGTCATAAATTTTGCATTGTTGCATACACACTGCGTCATTTATCATTGACAGAAAGTAATTGCAAGTGTTTTGACACATAGATTCTTTATTATTCTCAAATAGTTAATTTAACTTTACAAGCATAATTATATATTATTGTACTTTCACTGTCAATTTTGTCCAAGTCACATATATTTTATAAATTTACTAACATCGTAATTTGTATTTGGGGCTGCTTTCGCCAATGCGCCTTTTGATTGAGCACTTACAAATGAACAGTAAAAAAGCGGTTAATTGCTGTCGATGTGACGAGCTATTAACCGCTTCTCAAAACAAGGTCAAATATTTATCCATTATAAGTATAATTTATTGCAAAAAGCTACGCAGCTACATCAGCTCCCTTGCCACGCTTCTGCTTTGGTTCATGTTTAAAAGCTCCGCTCATAGTACTTAAAACAAAGAAAAACATACCCATTGCTCCCATTATGATCAGAGGAATTGCGGTATCACTTAAACTCATATTTGCTATTACTGTACTTCTTAATGCTTTCATTGCCCAATATTGAGGGAAAAGCACAGCAATTTTTTGCATTGTTTCTGACATAATCTCAATGGGCCAATAACAGCCAGATAACATGGATGTGGGAATAATAATTATTGTAGCTAGCGGTCCTAATTGAGCGTCAGTTTTAACCAGTGTAGCCAAAAACATTCCAATTCCTGTTACAGATAGTAAATAAATACTCAAAACTATAATACTTGTGCCTAATGAATTACCCCAGTCTACACCCAATACGAATTTACCAAACAATATAAGAACTATTATTTGTGTCCAGCCCTTAATAAATGTACCGAGGATTTTGCCCGCCATTATCTGTGTAAAGCTTGTGGGACTAATTCCCAATCTTCCCCAGGTATTATTCTTTTTATCATCAAGTATAGTACCCATACCGCCTATGATTACTATAAACATAACAAACATTACTGCTATACCCATAGAAGATTGTGCTCTGCCATCAAACTTTTTAATATTGTTTCCTGCAGTATAAACTGAGCTTTCCACAGTCACCAATGAGCCTTTGTTTATTTTTTCATCAAACTTTTTAGATAAAATAAATAGTATTCTATTCTGTTCAGTTATATTCAGACTATCTAATTTATTCTTATAGTATCCTCGGGTACCTTCTTTAGCTATAATTTCAGTAAATGAAGATTCTAAAATAGATACTATAGCTGAATGACCTGAAGATGACGGTGTTTTAACAACTGTAATATTATAGTTTATAATATCCTCTTTTTCTTGACCAAAGTCTTCCGGTATTATAAAACCTACTTCTATACCGGAGGATTTAACTGCATCTAATATTTCTTGTTCGGTCAGCTCTAATAGATACACCGATGGATCCGCTCTCAGCTCTTCAACTAAAGTTGCTGCTAATTCACTGCTGCAAAGATTAGTTACACCTACCCCTACTTTGGGAATTTCTTGAATGTCCTTTGAGTTTGGATATATAGAGCTCATAATAAAAGTAAATACTAACGGCAGCAAAATCATTGATAATATTGCTACTTTATCTCTAAATAACTTCTTAAAGTCAAAAACTGCAATATTAATAATCTTATTCATTCCTTCTTACCCCTTTCTAATTATTGAGAACACGTTAAAAAAATTACACCAAGCAATGGCTGCGTAAGTGTTCTCTTAAAGAGCTTAGAAACTTTAGTTGAAAATATTTTCAACTTTAAAGTGTCTTATACTTATCGTTCTATTCCAGAGCTTCTACAGAGAAACAAAATGTCTACTGCAATCTTAATTTTGTAATACCAACACCTAGAAATAGAACTCCCATTAATAATAATACTCCGACTGAGGGTAAGATTGTAATCAAATCTCTGCCAAACATAAGATCCACGTACCCTTGCATTGCCCACCAGTTTAATGTAAGCCTTGATAGACTTTGCATAAATTGAGGCAATAATTGTACTGGAATCATTCCGCCTCCTAGAACAGTAAAAACTTGAATCAAAATATTTCCTAAACCGTCAGCAGCTTCCGAGGTCTTGGAAATTGAAGATAAAAACATTGCAAAAGCAGAACCTGCAAATATTGTGCTTAATGTCAAAAGTGTAAAGCCTAGTATAGAGCTTCCCCAATAAACACCATACACAAATCTTGCGAATAAAATTAAAACTAATGCCTGACAAGTACAGATAATAAAAAATCCTAAAAATTTCCCTAAAACCATAGTAGCTATATTAGCTCTAGTTGTTAATACTCTTCCGAGTGTTCTTGTCTCTCTTTCTTCTATCATCATTCTAGCACCTCTTAGAGCACCGAATAACAAAAACATTATAAGCATAGCCGCAGAATAATATTGTATTGATGATATTGATTTATTTTTTTCTTGGTTTGACTCAGTAAATGCTAAGGTGTCTGTGTTAAATCTTATTTGTAATTCTTGTATAACTCCCTGTGCTTCAAAAGTTCCATCCTCAGAATTTAAAGGTAAGTTATATTCTTGTGAAGTTTCTATTGCCGCATTAGCACCTGTATTGCCTAATGATAGCTTTTGCATATAACCATTTACAACACTGCTTACCAGATTAGAATTAAATTGCTGGTTTATGTGTGACTTGATTTCTATTATGCTGTTTTCTCCATTATTAATATTGTCTGTAAAGTTTTCCGGTATAACAATTACTGTAGATACCTTTTCAGAATTTAATAAATTAAATGCTTCTTCTTCTGTTGCAATTTGAGTTGTAAAAAGGCTCGAAAGATCTTTCACTAGAAAATCCTCAATAAAGGCTTTTGCTTGATCTCCGCCATCTTTATCAACAACTGCAACAGGAAAAACAGTAATATCTAATCCTCTTTTTGAAAAGCTTGAACCAAATGCTGCACCAAGTATGAAGGTTATAACTATAGGCATGATAAGAAGCAATATCAAAGCTTTTTTATCTCTAGCAATAACCTTTAGATCCTTTAAAGCTATATTAAATATCATTATTCACCCTCCTATTATTTACATTTGTGTTGTTAGTCTCTTAATGCTCTGCCAGTCAAATGTAAAAATACGCTTTCCAGATTGGATTGTTCGATATTTATTGTTTGTATCTTGCATTTTGCATTTTCAAGGGTTGATATTATTTTTGCAAGTACTGTATCAGCATTTCCAGTGTTTATACTTAAATCGCCATCTATAAATGTAATATTGTCAACATTATCAAGCTTTTTAATAGTATTAAAAACTGCATCATTTTCATTGGTTAATTTAATTTTTATAACATCCTTATTTGAAACAAGTTTTCTTAACTCTTCTTTAGTACCCATAGCAATAATTTTACCATGATCCATTATTCCTATATATGAGCATAAAAATTCGATTTCTTCCATGTAATGACTTGTATAGATTACCGTCATACCTTCTTTATTTAATTTTTGTACTGTTTCAAGTATGTGATTTCTGGATTGAGGGTCTATACCTACAGTAGGCTCGTCCATAATAAGCACTTTAGGTTTATGTAATAAAGCTGCCGCTATATTTATTCTTCTTTTCATGCCGCCAGAAAAGGAATCAATCCTATTTTTTGCTCTGTCACTAAGTCCAGCTATTTCCAATGCTTCTTTAACTCTTTCTTTTAATAATCTGCCTCCCAAACCATACATTTTTCCCCAGAAAGCTAGATTTTCACCTGCAGTAAGTGTTGGATAAAGGGCAATGTCTTGTGGCACAAGCCCTAATATCTTTTTAACTTCAGATTGCTTGGTTTTTATGTCTAAACCATTTACAAGTATTTGTCCTCCGCTAGGTTTAATTAATGTTGTAATAATTGATATTAATGTAGATTTCCCTGCTCCATTAGGACCTAGTAAGCCGAATAGTTCTCCCTCTTTAATTTCAAAGCTTATATTGTCTACTGCGGTTAGGTCGCCATATTTCTTAGAAACTGACTTAATTTGTATATATGACATTAAGCATTCTCCTTTCTGACTGCTATATTTATTTAGGATTGAATAATACTAAAATATTTAATAATTCAGTATTATTCGGCTATTATGTATAGAGAACGAACTGATTAGTAAAAATATTCAGCTCGTTCTCTCAAAGCTTTTATATAGTTCTTCTTATAGAGAAACAACTTCAAAATTAAATCTTTCCAGTTGTTTCTCACAAAGAGATTAGCAACTCTTAACGAAAAGTATTTTGAGTTTTAGAGTTGGTTATCTATATTAGGCTATAGGCTATTTGTTTAAATTCAACAGTATGTTCTATGGTTTCCCATGTCTTAGAGAACAATCCGACACACTCTATGGTATCTGAAAATTCAATTCTGTATAACTCTTCACTCTTAGACATTTCTTCGCTCTTAGCATAGAATACATACTCTGCTCCAAGCTTCTTGATCTTTAGTTGAATATTTTCAGATACCATTGGTGTTTCCTTAAGGATATACTCTTTTGCCTGCGGACATATTATTTGAAGCTTGTTTCCTGTTAAGCTTCCAAATAGAATTTTAACTCCATTACTAAACTTGAGTATCAAGCCGGAGTGATATGATGCATGGATCGGCGATGTAGTAGACATTACTGCTTCCAATTCAAAGTCACTTCCTCTATTTGGATACGCCAATAGCTGTGGTGCATTATCTTGTGTTATCCAAATATCATAGGTCTTATCCGATGAATGAGTTATTACTACCTTGTCATCGCTTCTTTCCATAATTGCATTTAGATTGTTTTTCTCTACAAATATACTATTCATCGTATCTTTCGGCTGTTCTTCTATCAGTAATTTCAGATTTGCTGCTTCTAAAACTTCTATCAGCTTTTCTCTGAATCTTGCTTCATTCTGTATATTCCTTTGAGCTGTCTCTATTACTTCTCCCATATCAGAATCATTTGAAGCTATTTTATCAAAAGCCATCATCCTTACCTTACTCCATATGTCTAATATTTCATCCTTTTGCAGCTTCAGCTTCTTTACTGCTTCCTTATTCTCTACCAGTCCTTCCAAGAACTTAAACAACAAGCTATAGTATACCATTTTCAGGTTAATTACTGGTACTACATAGCTTCCAAGCTTATCTATGTCTTCTCTCCTCAACATCTTTATCAGTACTTCAAATTCCAAGTGCTTTATTGATGCTTCTCCTGCTGCTATTCTCTTTAGCAGCATATGATGATCTAGTAATGCTTTAGCAGGTGTAACTTTTATTGCATTCAGATTTCTTGTGTTGCTTATTGAGAAGATATATTTTTTCTCTGAATTCGGATAGAAGTTTTTGTATACCTCTTGTGACATATTATACATATCTGAATATTCTATTACAAAGTTCTTGTATATTGTACTTGCTCCAAGGTCAACATGTAAATTGTCAAGTACATAATAAACCTTCTTTCTTGTATCATAGCCCTTTATTATGAAGAAATGCTTATGGGCTATATCCATGTAGTTCATTGTATATGGTAATGCTATACTGTCTCCTGGTACAAGTACTGGCGAATTGTTGTCAATCTCTTGTTTGATTTTCTCATGTAATTCTTCTTCTGTTTCAAATTCTAATTTGTTGATACGTAAACCAAACTTGTCCTCAAGTACACTACTATAAAAGTCTGTAAACATATCCCCCGGAGTTATATCTTCATCATATACATTAGGGAACCAGTTGTCAACCAAGTATGTATTATAGTAGCTTGTATAGAGCAGCAATGTGTCAAAATTATCCTTGTTATATGAGCTGAATATTGTTGCCATTGGTCTGTAGTAACAATTTAATTCCTCCCATGTGAATGGATCTGAGTTTTCAAGGATGCTATCTATTATCTTGCTATCCTTTGATTTTAAAAGCTTCTTATCTAAATCTATCTTACTTGAAGTCAATTCACCATAGCTTTCTTTTATGAATACTGCTAATTCTTTTATTGTGGGGTACATGAATATATCTGATACCTTTAATGGTATATTAGATTTTTGTACTATAGTTGCTACTTTTATTGCTCGGAATGAATGACCTCCTAAATCAAAGAAGTTATCATTAATACCTACCTTTTTTGCATCCAATACATCTTCCCATATAGCCACAAGATTTTCTTCTGTTTGGTTTGTCGGTGCTTCGTATTCAGTTCCTAACTGCATGTTATTTATTGGTTCTGGCAGTGCTTTTCTGTCAACTTTTCCACTTAAGGTTTTTGGCATATTATCCATTCTTACGAAGTAAGAAGGTATCATATAATCCGGCAGCAGTTTTTGAAGATACATCCTTATTTCACTTACAGGTATTTCTTCTAAGGAAACAATATATGCACATAAGTATTTATTACCTGCGTTATCTTCTTTTGCCAGAACAACAGCATCGCTGATAGTACTATTGCTTAACAATGCCTTTTCAATTTCACCCAGCTCAATTCTAAATCCACGTATTTTTACTTGATGATCTACACGCCCCAAATATTCTATATTGCCATCAGAAAGCCATCTTGCCAGATCCCCTGTTTTGTACATTTTTTCTCCAGCTTCAAAAGGATTATCAACAAATTTTTCTTTTGTCAATTCTTCATTGTTTAAATATCCTCTGGATAATCCATCCCCTGATATACATAGCTCTCCCGGTACACCTATAGGCTGTATATTGTTATATTTATCTAGTATATATATTCTGGTATTGGCCATAGGTTTACCGATAGTTACTATGCTGTCTTTTGTACAAACTGATGAACACGCATCTACAGTAGTTTCCGTTGGACCATAATGATTTGATAAGCTGTAGCCCATCGCTAATACATTATTTTTTAGAGACTCATCAAGCTTATCTCCTCCAACAGTTACAACTCTGACACTTTCAAATTTCTCCTGATCGATTAACAGTTCTCTTAAGGTAGATGGAACAAACTGTAATATATTTATATTATGATACTTAACAAAAGCTGCAAATCTGTTTTTGTCTAATATGTCTTCTCTGGTTGGTATATATACTGAAGCTCCGTTTAGAAGTACTCCAAATATTTGTTGAATTGAAATGTCGAAGGATATATTAGTCATTTGCATCATATTCTTATTTTCGCTCATGTTGTATTTATCTTTTAGATAATGACACAGATTTACAACACCTTTGTGTTCTATCATAACACCCTTTGGTTTACCTGTTGAACCAGACGTATATATTATATATGCTAAATCATTTGGGCTGGTTATGTTGTCTATATTGCCTGCATCACCTAAGTATAGCTGGCTGTCGTCCAGTGCTATGCATTCACCTTCAAACTCTGCTTTATCACTTAAATGTGATTGTGTTAAAAGCAGGTTTGCTTTACTGTCCTCCAGCATATATTTGATTCTATCCATTGGATAGGCGGAATCTATTGGCAGATATGCTCCGCCGGCTTTTAATATTCCGAACATGCCGACTATCATCTCTATGGACCTATCCATCATTAAACCGACTATGCTGTCTCGTCTTACTCCTTTTGCTCTAAGTAATCTTGCCAACTGATTTGCTTTTTCATTAAGCTCCTTATATGTCAGATACTTATTTTCAAATACAACTGCTATATTATCAGGTATATTTGCTGCTTGAAGCTCAAACAATTCATGCATTGCAGCATGCTTTGGATATTCTGCTTTTGTATCATTGAATACTGATAATATCTGTTGTTTTTCATTGTTGTCTATAATATCTATTTCTGACAGCTTAATATTAACATTATCAACTATATTTGTAATGATACGTTCTAAATGCTTCAGCATCCTTAGAATTGTTTCTCTTTTGAATAACCGTGTGCAATACTCAACAGTCAGTACTATATTGTCTGATGTTTCTAATGCAGAAAGAGACATGTCAAACTTTGATATTTTACTTTCCGTTGCATAGGGTTTGAAATTTAAACCATCTATATTTATATCTCTGTCTTCAACATTGCTTTCTATTGCAAACATAACATCAAATAAAGGATTCCTGCTGAGGTTTCTATTTATTTTCAGATTGTCTACAAGCTCTTCAAACTGGTAGTCCTGATTCTCAAAGGCTTTTATGGAATTAGCTTTAACTTCCTCAAGGAACTCTTTGAAGGTTTTGCTTCCCTCTGGATAATTTCTCATTGCAAGGGTATTTACAAACATACCTATTATGTTTTGCAAGTCTGCATGAGGTCTTCCAGCTATTGGACTGCCTACTACTATATCCTCTTGTCCGCTGTATTTGGATAATAGTACATTGTATGCTGAAAGCATTACCATATACATAGTTGTTCCTGCTGCTCTTGATAACTCTTTTAGTCTTAAGCTTAGTTCTTTATCAAGATGGAAGTTTATTCTGTCTCCCTCGAAGCTTTGTATTTTAGGTCTTGGATAATCTGTAGGAATATTTAATACTGGTATTTCATCACTGAATAGGTTTAACCAATATTCCTTTTGTTCATCTATCTTGCCTGATCTAAACATTTCACTTTGCCATTCTGAGAAATCCTTGTACTGAATTCTAAGCTCAGGTAGTTCTATTCCTTGACTCAGCATAGCTATATCTCTTATGAGTATGCCCATAGACACACCATCGGTTATTATGTGATGCATGTCTATCATCAGTATATGTGCTTCTTCTGATAATCTAATAAGTCCTACTCTCAGAAGAGGGGCTTTGTCTAGTCTAAATGGACGTATGAAGCTGGTTATGATGTTTTTGACTTCTTCCTCATTAGCTTCATAGTATTCAATATCAAACTCTACATCTGTATATATTTTTTGCACTGGTTCATCATTAACTATTTCGAAGGAAGTTCTGAAAGCTTCATGTCTTTTTATCAGCCTTTTGAATACCTCAGTAAGCTGTGCTTTGTCTATTGCACCTTCCAATTGCATTACTACTGGTGTATTGTAGCCTATGCCCACAGTTTCAAACTGTTCAATAGCATATAGCCTTCTTTGTGCAGAGGATACTGTATAGTATTCTTTGTATTCTGCTGGCTCGATAGCATGATATTCCTGCTTCTTAGCTTCTTTTATCTTATCAGCAAGCTCTCTTAATACAGGAGCTTCAAATATATCGTTTATACTTATTTCTGCTTCAAATTCCTTGTTGATTCTTGAGCCTAGCACCATTGCCTTAAGAGAGTGTCCGCCTAGCTCAAAGAAGTTGTCTCCTGCTCCTGCTTTTTCTACATTTAAAAGCTCCTGCCACAAATTTGCCAATCTTTCTTCTATATCACCTGATGGAGCTATATATTCCTTTAGTGCATTTCCTTCTGGTTTTGGTAAAGCATTTTTATCTGCCTTGCCATTTGCTGTTACTGGTATTGAGTCAAGCTGTACAAGGTATGAAGGTATCATATATTCCGGCAGCTCTTTTGACAAAGCGGCTTTCAGTTCTGTAGTTGATATTGCTTCTTCTGCTACTACATAAGCACATAGATTTTCGTCTACCACTATTACGACTGCTTCCTTTACTTCTGGAAGC
>CALGKJ010000132.1 GCA_937930535.1 uncultured Clostridia bacterium | reverse complement strand
TCATATAATTTATAAATTCCTTCAAATAATATATTATTAAATTTTGCATTTTCAGGCAATATAGATATCATAGGACTATTAAGCCATACAAGCACTGTTATGGCTATAAAAATTAATAACGACCGTAATAGTTGCGGACTCTTTCTTCCGAGATGATTATAAATTATATACCCACCTATTAATGCCAAAAGAAATGAAAACCAAACACTCATTAATATCCTCCTCTAACTAGTTAAACTAAACTTTTATGTTCTATAAATAATATGACCTATCATGATAATAATATCATAATAGGTCATATTTCGACAACATATTTTTACTCATATTCCACTTTTTACAATCTCTACTCCACAGTAACACTCTTAGCCAAATTCCTAGGCTTATCAACATCACAGCCCTTTTCTACAGCCATATAATATGCCAATAGCTGCAATGGTATTACCGATGCAATAGGAGATAATATATCCGATACCTCTGGTATATACAAAGTATAATCTGCTACTGTCTCAATATCTGTGTTGCCTTCCTTTGCTATAGCAAATACGAATGCGCCTCTTGCTTTTACTTCCTTTATATTGCTTAGGGTTTTTTCGTATAGTGCGTCTTGTGTAAGTAGTGCTACTACTATAGTTCCTTTTTCTATTAGGGCTATTGTTCCATGCTTTAGCTCACCTGCTGCGTAGGCTTCTGAGTGGATGTAGGATATTTCCTTTAGCTTTAGAGAGCCTTCTAGGGCCACTGCATAGTCAATGCCTCTTCCTAGGTAGAATATATCTCTTGCGTTTGAGTTCTTTGTTGCGAACTTTTGTATGGTTGCTTTGTGTGATAGTGCTACTTCAATTTGGTTTGGAAGCTCCATCATTTCATTTTTTATTTCTGTTATTTGTGCATCTGTAAGTGTACCCTTTAGCTTAGCCATATAAAGTGCTACAGTGTATAGAGCTATTAGCTGTGTTGTGTATGCTTTTGTAGATGCAACTGCTATTTCAGGTCCTGCCCATGTATATAGTACGTCATGGGATTCTCTTGCTATGGAGCTGCCTACTACGTTTACTATGCTTAGTATTCTTGAGCCGTTCTTTTTTGCTTCCTTTAAGGCTGCCAGTGTGTCTAAGGTTTCTCCAGACTGGCTTATTATTATTGTCAGTGTCTTATCATCAACTATTGGGGATCTGTATCTGAATTCTGATGCTATATCAACCTCTACTGGTATTCTTGCCAGCTTTTCTATTACGTATTTGCCTACCATTCCTGCATGAAATGCTGTACCGCATGCTATTATGAATACCTTGCTGAACTTTTCCAGCTCTTCCTTTGTAAGCTTGATATCATCCAGCTTTATGCTTGCTTGGTCAGCTATTATTCTTGATGTCATTGTGTCCTTAACTGCCTTTGGCTGTTCGTGGATTTCCTTTATCATAAAGTGTTCAAAGCCGCTTTTTTCTGCCGCCGCTACGTCCCAGCTTACTTCAAATATATCTTTTTCTATATTCTTGCCTTCTTCGTTGATAAAGCTTATGCTGTCCTTAGTTATTATTGCCAGCTCATTTTCATTTAGCAGATATATCTTTCTTGTGTGGTTGAGTATTGCTGGTATATCAGAGGCTATAAAGTTTTCGCCTTCTCCTACTCCAACTATCAGAGGGTTTTCTTTTCTTACGCATACTATCTTGTCAGGCTCGCTTTTGCTTATTACTGCAAAGGCATAGGAGCCTCTTACCTTTTCCAGTACATTTTTAACTGCTTCTATTAAATCTCCATTGTAGAAATAGTCTACATAGTGTGCAAGCACCTCTGTATCTGTTTCAGATATAAATTCGTAGCCCTTTTCTTTTAGGAATTTTTTTATCTGCATGTAGTTTTCGATGATACCATTGTGAACTACTACTATATCCCCTGATACATTGCTGTGGGGATGTGAGTTGATGTCTGACGGCTCTCCGTGGGTTGCCCATCTTGTATGTCCTATGCCCAGACTTCCTTCTATTGTTTCCTTCTTTAAATGCTCTTCTAGTACGCTGAGTCTGCCTTTAAATTTCCTTATATTGATTTTGCCTTGGTTGTAAACTGCTATACCGGCAGAGTCATAGCCTCTATATTCAAGTTTTTGTAATCCTTCTATCAAAACAGGTATTGCCTGCTTATTACCTATATATCCAACTATTCCGCACATTTTAATACTCCTATTTCAATTTTGCTCACTTCGATTCATTCTGTGCCTTTGATTGCTCAAAGGTTTTGTAGAATCTGTCTCGGTTAGAGCATACCGCAGGTTATCCGCCGAATTATTCGAAATCCCTGATCCTCGTCAACTCAAAGCCTGCTTTGAGTCCTGGCGCTTATTACTACAAATAGTACTATTATTAAGCTCGTCTCAACTCCTCTCTAATATTGATTATTTGTTAAATACTCCTTTTTTATCACCCCTTTCATACAAATGGCAGTAAATTTATACTGCTCATAATATTTTATTATGTTTACTTCACTTTTGCAAGTATAACTATTTGAGCTAGGTCAGGTAATGCAGGTAGTATATACATATAATATTTTGTGAATAAATAAAAAGTACCTGTCCTAGGTACTTTTTATCAATATTTTTATTTTTACCCTAACTTATTTTGTATAAGATTAGCAAGTGCCTCTGCATCCTTTTGGATTTCGGCTTTATTTTCTCCCTCCAGCATTACTCTTACTAAAGGCTCTGTGCCGGAAGGTCTTATTAGTACTCTTCCTCTATCTTTAAGCTTTGCTTCAAGCTGGTCAATCATAGCTGCGATTTCGGCATCCTCTTTATATTTATTCTTGTTTTCGTTTTTGATTTTAGCATTTACCAAAACCTGTGGAAGCTCTGTCATTATTGCTGCAAGATCTGACAGTTTTTTGCCTGACTCTTTAATAACTGCTAAAAGCTGTAGAGCTGTCAAAAGTCCGTCTCCTGTAGTATTATGATCGAGGAAAATAATGTGTCCAGACTGCTCACCGCCTAGGTTGTAGCCGCCTTTGATCATTTCCTCAAGCACATATCTGTCACCTACTGAGGTTTTAACGAAGCCGCATTTTTCTCGTCTCATGGCTATATCAAAGCCCATATTGCTCATAACAGTAGTAACAATGGTATCATTCTTAAGCTTGCCCTTTTCTTTGAAATGCTTTGCACAAATAGCCATTATGTGATCGCCGTCTACCAGCTCACCTCTGTTGTCAACTGCTATAAGTCTGTCAGCATCGCCGTCAAAGGCGAGACCCACATGTGCCCCTGTTTCTTTTACAAGTCTTTGCAAATTTTGCGGGTATGTTGAACCGCAGTTTACGTTTATGTTCTTTCCATCAGGCTTATTGTTTATTACTACTATTTCCGCTCCAAGGTCAGCAAGTACTGAGGGAGCAGCTATATATGATGCACCGTTTGCACAATCTATTGCTATTTTAAGCCCTCTAAGGTTTACGTCTATTGTCTTTTTAAGAAAATCTATGTATGCATGAACTGCATTGTCAATTTCAAGCTTTTTGCCGATATCCTCCGCAATAGGATTAGCTATTTTGTTTTCTTCTGCCATAAGCAGGCTCTCAATTTTGTCCTCAAGCTCATCAGACAGCTTATACCCATTATTGTTGAAAAACTTTATTCCATTGTATTCAAATGGATTGTGGGAGGCTGAAATAACTATTCCTGCATCTAACCCATAGTGTCTTGTCAGGTAAGCAACAGCAGGTGTAGGCTGAACTCCAAGCACTACCGCTTCCGCTCCCATTGAACATATACCGGCAATAAGAGCTGACTCCAGCATGTCGCCGGATATTCTGGTATCCTTTCCTACTGCTATTCTCGGTTTGTGATGGGTTTCTTCAGTAAGTACATATGCTCCAATTCTTCCGAGATTAAACGCCAGCATAGAATCTAACTCTTTATTTGCAATTCCTCTTACACCATCAGTCCCAAATAAGCGACCCATTCTAAGACCCCTTTCAACTTTTTGTATATACATATTCATAAGCATATACATCAGTCATTTCTTAATTAATAATATTTTTACACATTATAGTATTTAAATTCTAAAGATATAGCTTTTTATATTGGAATATAATTGCATATATTTTAGAAATCATAACCAATAACAATAAATTCTGTTCTATATATAATATCATATATATTCAATCTATTCAATTTTAATGTGTGTTTTAGGAAGCAGCAATTAATCTTAATTTTAAGCTAAAACCCTATATGCATTAGAGATCTAAAGCTTAATATAAAGTACTACTCTTCAAAGCTTTCCTCTGGCACTTCCTGCTGCATTGCTTTAAGAAGACTTACTACTTCTTCAAGATTGCATTTGTTTACCAAAAGTTCTATGTAGCCTGCTGCATAGTTGACACGAGGTCCCAGGCTTCCCAAGCCTATTATATCCTGTAAATCCTCTCCCTTTGCAGCATAGGGTATCTGCGCATCATCAAGTATTGATTTAAGTATGGCCACCTCCGGCTTACTTCCTGTTCTTAAAATTACTACTGCCTCATCATCTGTTTTTATTTCTTTGACAAGAGGAATAAAGCATTCATTGCAATCATATATATTTTTTTCAAATTCTTTTTTACAATTTGGACAAATCACAGAAACTCTCCTTTCGAATAAGCATACTTATTTTACTTTATATTATATAGATAACCAACTCTAAAACTCAAAATACTTTTCGTTAAGAGTTGCTAATCTATTTGTGAGAAACAACTGGATATATTTAATTTTGATGTTGTTTCTCTTTATAGATAACCAACTCTAAAACTCAAAATACTTTTCGTTAAGAGTTGCTAATCTATTTGTGAGAAACAACTG
>CALGKJ010000131.1 GCA_937930535.1 uncultured Clostridia bacterium | reverse complement strand
GGTAGATGAATTGAAATTTTTTGATAAGATAGAGAAAAAGGATTTGATATACTGGATAATTATATTAATATTATTTATTGTTGTATTATTAACAAAATTTATTGGTGGAAATGGTACAGTTGTAGACTATTTTAGCTTTGCTGGTACAATAACATCTATACTACTAGCGGCTATTGCAATATTTTATTCTTTTGTACAGAACTTTTCTAATGAAGAAGCTTCAAGAAGTTTAACAGCATCAATAAAAAGGATAGAAGACGCTACTTATATGTTAGAAAGAGTGGGGAATATTGAAGAAGTATTGTGCACATTAGAAAGAAATATGTACAATAAACTTGACCATACAAAGCAAGATATTAGTGAATCAATATATAAGTTTATGGGAAGTGAAGGAAAAAAAGTGGATTCAACAGACATATCTTATGAAAATGTTAAGCTGATATTAGATGCATTAGGTAAGAGTGCATTAGATAGTATTTACTATTTATATATGGCTAACCAATTAAACCGTAAAAAAAACATTTCAGATTTTACAAATTGGTATAATAAAAAAGTAATGAAAAATAATGATGAATTAGAAGGGGAGAAAATTTATTATGTGTTGATTGGTAGGATAATAGTTGTGTTACATATATTAAGGAACTTAGGTATTATAGAATATAAAATAATGGAAGATGAAATAGAATTAATTAAATTTAATGAACATGCATGTAGTATAATGGAAGGTTATGTAAAGGAAGATAAAATAAATGCCTTAAACTTAATAAATGAATACCTCGCAAATTAATAATGAAGTTTCTACCCTAGACACCACCCTTCATATAGTCGACCCCAAAAACCCCGGTGCAGTAGATGAGATAATAAACCTAGGCGAGTACTGGGACGAAGAAGGCATGGTAAGAGGCAAAGAAGCCATCATAAACTGCAATAAAAATATAGGTGGATTTTTCCGCAGTGCATATCACTATTTAGCGTCAGCTAAGGAAATGCAGGACGATATTGAAACAATAGTTGAAAACGCTGTAGATCGTGCTAAGTTTAATCAGATGCTTTTAGAATTAAAAGCTGAATTAGTAGATGGTATTGAATCAGTGGAAAGAGTGGGAAAGATAAGACATCTATTTGATAGTGCCATTACTCCCGATGGATTGATAGACTATATCGAAACAATAATAACCAAAAAGCATAAATGCTATTTCTTAAAGGGGCAGCATACAACAGGTAGTACAGAGCTGCTTGGAAGATTTGCAGAAGCTTATTCAATCAGGGGTTATGATGTGGAGCTTTATCATCAGCCTTTAAATCCTGAAAGGTTTCAGACTCTGGTAGTTGACGAGCTGGATATAGCATTTACAGTAAATCCTAAGCTGGAGGAAGCGGCTTACATGGTAATCAATATGGATAAAAATATTGATGATGCTAAGCTTAAGGAGAAAGCGGATGCTTTTGCGAAGGATAAGGAAATGATGCAGCTTATGATGGCAGAGGCAGTGAACAGAATAAATCAAGCAAAGAAACTGCATGATATTATGGAGACTTATTATATACCAAATATGAATTTTGAAGAAATAAATAAGGTAAAGAATAGGACTATCGAGAGAATCAAGAATTTGATAAAAGAATAGTGTATGTAAAGTGGATTATTTAATTTAAAACAAGACGGTTTTTGAGAATTTGTTTTATGTAAACCTCCAAGCTGATGTATGTGTAAGTCATCGGCTTGGAGGTTTTAAAATTATAGGAAAAATTTTCTACTTACTACGCCTTACGAGAAACCATCCTTCATTGACTGCGGTAAAAAGAAGATAAACTGCAGCAGCAGCTAAAGCAAGGAGTGCAAGTATATCTATATAAAGCGAATGCCTGATTGATTAGAGTAGCAATGGATGGTATTATATAATTATCAAAAGCTATATGTTTTGTAATAAAATATAATATTTAAAGATATTTTGAAAAGCGCTAATTACCTAATGGATAATACAAGTAAGCGCAGTGATTAATTCTAACTGATATACTGCCAAGGATTATAAGTAGGAAGTTGTATGTATAAATGCTACGTATAATCTTCCTGCTTATATATTACAGTCTATAGCTTAATAAATAAACAGGAGGTTGTTAGTAAATGAGTGATGCCGTGTTTGCAATTACTGACCCCAATAGTGAATACTTAAAAATGGGTGATAGAAATAGTTCAGATGTGAAAAGGCTTCAAGAGATACTAAACAGCTTAGGTTATGACTGTGGAGCGGCAGATGGTATCTTTGGAAAATTGACATATGAAGCGGTTACTGGATTTCAGAGGGATTACGGTTTAAAGGCTGATGGCATAGTAGGTAGTAATACAGTAAATAAAATAAATGAAGTACTAAGCGGTAAGGCAAATAAACAGGAACATATAGGACTTGGGGGAAGTATTAATAAGGCGATCAATATTACAGCTTCCTTTGAGGGCAGCGGATATACAAATATCACTGGAAACTTTGACGGAATGGGAATGTCATTGGGGATACTGCAATGGAATATAGGACAAGGTACTTTACAGCCTCTATTTAATGAGCTGCTAAGCAGACATGATGATTTGGCTAGAAGGATTTTCGTTGAAAATTATGGTGAGCTTGCAAACATTCTAAAGCAGAATCAACAAAAGCAATTGCAGTGGGCAATATTGATTAATGATGCCAATAATAGAATAAAAGAAAACTGGAGAAGTCAATTTATAGAGCTATGTAAGACATCAGAGTTTCAGGCAATTCAATTAAATAAAATGCAGCCTTATATTAATATGGCGCATAAAATATGTGAAGAATATGGATTAAAAACTGAAAGGGCACTAGCCTTGGGTTTTGATATTGCCGTTCAAAACGGAAGTATAAAACAACAGGCAAGAGAACAGATTAGTAAAAATAGTGCGTCACGAAACATAAGTGAAAAAGAGCTTATAGCAGTTATAGCTGATGCTGTAGCTAATGCAGCTAATCCAAAATGGCGTGATGATGTACTATCCAGAAAAATGACAATAGTAAACGGAGCGGGAATAGTACATAAAACTAAATACGATTTAGAAAAGCAATTTGGGTTGACAGATGCATTGTTTGCTTAAAAAATGGAAATATTTATATTGTTAAAGACATTTAATAAATATATAATGCAGTAAAACACTTATTTTGACAGTCGAACTCAAAATAGCGGCAGATAAATACTAAATTAGGAGGAAGTAATATATGAAGTTTTGCTGGACTACATTAACAGTAAAAAGCATGGAGGAGTCCTTGAAGTTTTATCAGGAAATAGTCGGGCTCGAGGTGGAAAGAAGATTTAACGCTGGACCCGATATTGAGATTGTATTTCTCGGTGATGGAGAAACAAAGGTTGAGCTGATACATAATGGAGCAAACAAAGATGTAAATATGGGGAATGGCATTTCTCTGGGCTTTGAAACAAGCTCCCTTAACGAAATGATGACAAAGGTCAGGGAAAAAGGCATAGATATTCACAGCGGACCACATCAGCCCAATCCACAGGTAAGATTCTTTTTTGTATTAGACCCTAACGGTTTAAAGATTCAATTCGTAGAAAATATGTAGAAATAGATTATATCAAAATACCAGGGGAGCAGCTATCATAAGCTGCTCCCCTTGCATAATACTCTCAATATCCGGCTTATGTTAAAAGCCTTCGAGAATCTATATTAAAACCAATGGTAACCTTAAACAAATCCCCATCTATATCCACCTTAAAGCTTCCCCCACATACCTTTGAAAAGCTTTCGGCTATTGATAGACCCAGACCGCTGCCCTCTGTGGTACGGGATTTATCCCCTCTATTGAACCGCTGTAGTATCTCATCCGACGTAAAATCCATCTCATAGCCTGCGGTATTTTTAATAGTTGCAATGGCTCTTCCGTCAGCCTCTTCAAGCTCCACAAAAACTCTCGTTCCAGAAAGAGAATATTTAAGAGCATTGTCAATAACATTCTGGAATACACGATACAGCTTCTTGCCGTCAGAAATAATATTTACAGACTTTTCGGGAAGCTTTACTTTTACTGCAAGTCCCGATTTTTCTATTTCGCTGCTCATATCTGCCAGAGTCTGCTCAATCAGCTTTTTTATGTCGATATTCTCCAAATCAAGCTGTATATTACCGCTGGTGCTTTTGGCAAGGTCAAACAAATCTGACACAATATGCTTAAGCCTGTTGGATTTTTCTGAAAGGATTTTAACATAATCCCCTGCACTTTCAGATAAGCCCTCCTCCTTGGATAGTAAATCAACATAGCTGATAATAGAAGTCAGAGGAGTCTTTAAATCATGAGACACATTTGTTACCAAATCAATTTTCATTCTTTCTGACCTCATTTGTTCCTCCAAGCTTTCATTAAAGCCCTTGTTGATATCCTCGTAGGTTTTATTATTACCCTTGATATACCAATAAATTATCGGAAATTCTAATGCCCCGAATATCAAGAAAAATAATTCCTCTCTTGATATTAGAGATAAAAAAGCTAGAAACATCAATAATGCACTTGCCGTAATAAATGCCACTTGTCTATAAAAAAGCGACTTTGTCAGGGGATATCTTGAAAACATTCTTCCATCAAAGAGACTTTTAAAGAAGTCATAAACCTTGTATAGGATTATGAATATTATACTGTGCTTGATAAGCCTCCCTGCCTTTATCCTACGAACCACAGACAGAAGTATTAAACCACAAACTACAGATATAACAGCGGTTATTACAGCAACCCAAATCATTGAATAAATTTGGCTGATACTCAGCTTAAAGGGCTGTGCTTGATATATAATGCTTCTGCGGTAAGGTGATCTTGCTACGCTTACGACCCAAACGATGGAGGACATTATAAAGCAGACTAGCAGTATATCAGAGTAAATCATATCCAGCTTTGAAAAATGAAGCTCTAGATCATAGGGCTTTCTGCCGGTAACACAGACTAAAAATGCTATAAGCAGCAGTGACAGAATAATGCAGCTTAATATGCCTGCCGCATATGGAAGCAGCTTACTCCGATCATCCGCCCATGCCTTCTGTTTTTGTTCTAAAAATTCATCAGTAAAAGCAATGTATACAGTATGGTTGTTATTAAGACCATTATACATTATTCGTATTGGCATAGGTCTGGGATTTGTGTTTCTGCCTAAGGACCAAATACCCCTTTCAAAAGCATAAAAGGCTTTGTCATACTGCTCAAAAAAGCTTTTGTCAGTGTTTTCGCTATTAGTATAGGTTTTTTCGCCATCATCAATATAGTAGTAAAAGGTACCATCCTGTTCGACTTCCTTACCATTGAGAATATCGTAAGCAAGCATAAAGGAATTGTATACATCATTCCTGAAAAAGTATTCACTATCCTTGTATTCTCTGACAAACAGGCAATCCGGGTTAATATCCCTATAAGCCACATATTGCATTTGTGACACTGTTGCCGTAATTAGTATTACAACCAAAATAAACACTATGGTTTTTGTTACTGAATGAGTACTAAAGCTTCTCAATTTTATAGCCAATGCCCCACACCACCTTTAAATAATTAGGCTCCTTAGGATTTATTTCAATCTTTTCACGGATACGTCTGATATGAACCATTACAGTGTTTTCAACTGAATAGGCAGATTCATTCCAAACTGCCTCATAAATCCTTTCGGCTGAAAATACAATTCCCGGGTTTGACATTAATAGCTCCAATATTTTATATTCCTTTGCAGTAAGCCTAACCAGATCCCCATCAACCATAAGCTGTTTTTTATCTGTGTCCAGACATAAACCTCCGATTACAACTTGTGATGAGCATAAAGCTTTTCCCATGCCGCCAAGCTGCAAATATCGCCGAAGCTGGCTTCTTACTCTTGCCGTAAGCTCTTGGGGATTAAAGGGCTTTGTAATATAATCATCTGCACCCATGGAAAGCCCTAGTATCTTATCGCTGTCCTCTGATTTGGCAGATAAAATAATTATGGGGATATTTTTACTTTCACGAATCTTTAAGGTAGTGGAAAGTCCGTCAAGCTTAGGCATCATAATATCAAGCAAAATAAGCTGAATATTGTTTGCAACTATTGCATCAAGAGCTTCCAGACCATTGTAGGCTTTAATCACCTCATAGCCCTCTAGGTTCAGCAGCTTTTCAATAGCTCCAGCTATCTCCTTGTCATCGTCAACCACAAGAATTCTTGCATCGTCCATTTTAGCGTATCCTCCTTTCCTTAAGCCTTTATGTGTATTTTAGAGCAGGAAACTTACAATAAACTCGAGGAAATTCTTAAAAAATTCTTAACAAATATATTGTATCATAAAGACTTTAATGCTTTAATTATTAACTTGATTTATTACACTACTCTAGTTTTCGCAGAAATGAAATAAAAGCAGCTGATAAAAAATCGGCTGCTCTATTATTAAACAGCCGATCTACTATTTACTTTCGCTTCTTACAGCTTTTCCTTACAACAAGCTCACTGGCTATAAGTACCTTCTTGCCTATTGTTCTTTCTTTGTGTATCCGCTCCTGTAACAAATCAATAGCTGCTGCTGCCATAAAGTTAAGATGTACTCTTACCGTTGTCAAGGGCGGTATCAGATATTTTGATGTGGCAAGATCGTTAAAGCCGATTATGCTGATATCATTAGGAACATGCAGCTTGGCTTCATGTAGTGCCCTAAGTGCACCTGTAGCCATTGTATCATTTGCTATAAAAAATGCGGTGGGCATTTGCGGTGATTTAAGTGCCTGATTTATTAGATTATACCCTTCGTCATAGGAAATCTTACTGCCTATGAATACATAGTCGGGGTTATAAATACCGTAACCTTCCATTATTTCAATGAAAATCCTTTTCCTGTTATCAATGGTTATTTCCTTATGATCACCTACTACAGTACCGCCGATAAAGCCTATTTCTGTATGACCCAGATCTACCAAATATTGCAGTGCCTCGGTAACTCCTAGCTTTATATTTATAGTTACAGAATCAAAGCTTTTTTCACGAGGTGAGGAATCTACAAAAACAATATTGCTTGAATATACAGATAGATCCTCTATTTCTTCATCGGAAAACTTGCCTATAGCAATTATTCCATCTATACTGGGCAGCTTGGCTGCATTATATTTGCCATTTAGCTTGCTGATTTTAAACAGATCAATATTGGCGTCAGAGCACTCCTTTTCGATAGTAGTCATCAAATATAGGTAGTAGGGGTCATCCAACAGCTCCAGCTCGGAATACCAGTCAACAACACCAAAGCTTAAACGCTTATTTTCTGTTATATTGTTTTTTCTCTCACGAACTGTTTTATAATCCAGCTCTTCCGCAATTTCAAAAACACGCATTTTTGTTTCGGTTGATACCGAAAGAGTAGTATCGTGATTCAACACCCTCGAAACAGTTGCAGGAGAAACGCCTGCCTTTACAGCGATTTCTTTTATGGTAGTCATGGTTTTTTCCTTTCGTTCTACAGGAGATTTATGTAATAACTTTCCTTCTCATTTGAGTATACCTCAAATATAAAAAATGGAAAATAAAAAATTATCAAAAATTAACCGTATCATTACACCAGTATAGACAAATTACGCATCAACTATATAAATTATAGGTCTTTTCTATAGCAAATTCAAATAAAAATTTAGTAAAATATTTGAATCAATTATATAGTTTATAGAAACGCAGTTTATGGATAACCAACCATAAAATTTAAACTATACCTGCAATATGGTGTTTGTAATGACTCTATTTGATTTGTTAAGAGGGTTGTCGGAAGAAAAACAATATAAAATAAAAAAATTAGGTAAATATTTAGTAAATATCAGTTGACTTTTTTACTAAACTTTTCTACTATTTAATTAGATGAATAATTTCCAAAGAAGATGCTTTGGAAGGGGAAACAACAAAAAATAAGGGGGAAAAAAAGTGAAAAAATTATTAGCACTAGTACTTGTTGTTATGTTGGTTTTTTCAATGGCAGCGTGCAGCAAAAAGACTGAGGAGCCTGCAACATCAGAGTCTGGGGCATCAGAACAGCCAGCCGAAAAATCAGGTAAAATTACTATCTGGGCATGGGATCCTAACTTTAATATTGCAATAATGAACGAAGCAAAGGCAAGATACCAAAAGGATAACCCAAAGGTAGAAATAGAAATAGTTGATATAGCTAAGGGTGATCTTGAGCAAAAGCTTCATACAAACTTGGCATCAGGTGTAACAGAAGGTTTGCCTGATATAGTACTTATCGAGGACTACAATGCACAAAAATATCTGCAATCCTATCCAGGTTCTTTTGCAGACCTTACAAATAAGGTTAAGCACAGCGACTTCTTAAACTACAAGGTTGGACTTATGACTGTAGCAGGAAAGGTTTACGGCGTTCCCTTTGATACAGGAGCAAGCGGCTTTTACTATAGAAGCGACTATTTAGAGCAAGCTGGTTATAAAGCAGAAGACCTTAATAATATAACTTGGGATAAATTTATTGAAATAGGTAAAGCAGTAAAAGAAAAAACAGGCAAGAAAATGCTGGGCTTCGGACTGGATGACGGCGGCTTGATGAGAGTTATGCTTCAATCCACCGGCAAATGGTACTTCGACGAGCAGGGAAACATAAATCTTGCTAACAACGACGCTTTAAAGGCAGCAGTAAAAGCATACAAGGATATAGTTGACGCAGGAATAATCAAACCAACAAGCGGTTGGAATGAATGGGTTGCAGCCTTCAACGGCGGTGATACAGCAGCGGTTGTAACCGGCGTATGGATCACAGGTTCAATAAAGGCAGAAGCAAGCCAGTCAGGCTTATGGAAGGTTGCTCCAACTCCTCGTTTAGACCTTGCAGGAGCAGTTAATGCATCAAACCTTGGCGGATCAAGCTGGTATGTACTTGAAAAATCAAAGAACAAGGAAGTTGCTATAGATTTCCTGAATAAGATATATGCTGGAGATAATGACTTCTATCAAAAGATACTTATTGACAGAGGCGCAGTAGGCTCATATATACCTGCTCAAAATGGAGCTTCCTACTCAAATGAAGATACATTCTTTGGCGGACAAAAAGTTTACTCAGATTTCTCTACATGGATGAAGCAGATACCATCCATCAATTACGGTTTATACACATACGAAGCAGATACAGCTATTTTCAGCGTAATGCCTGATGTATACTCAGGTGCTCTGACCATAGATGCTGCAATGAAAAAAGCAGAAGAGCAGCTTAAAAACCAGATAGGCCAGTAAGACGGGTTCCGACCTCCTCGAAATAGCTTTCAGGTTGGAACTCAATAAATAAAAACAAAGAGGAATAGTACAGATAAAGCATATGTATTATTCCTCTTTTTAAAAGAAGAGGTGAAATGTATTATGGCAGGGGGCACGAACAAAAAATCATTCATTAATGTGCAAAACCGCTATGGCTGGTTTTTTGTATCTATTGCAATAGTATTATTAGGTGTTTTTCTACTTTATCCTATTTTCCATTCTCTATACCTATCCACTACGTCATCCAAGGGCATCGTACAAAAGTTTGTAGGCATCACAAACTATACAAGGCTCTTTAAAGACCAGATGTTTCTGATTGCTCTTAAGAATACCTTTATTTTTTTTATTATTCAGGTTCCCATAATGCTACTTTTGGGATTAGTATTGGCATCTATACTTAACAACAAAAGTGTAAAATTCAGAGGTGTATTCAGAACAGCAATATTTTTACCCGCAGTAACCTCATTGGTTGCATATACAGTGCTGTTTAAGATGATGTTCGGACTTGACGGCTTTATAAATACAATGCTTTTGAATCTGCATATAATCAGAGAGCCTATACCCTGGCTGTTAGACCCATTTTGGGCAAAGGTTACAGTAATAATAGCACTTACTTGGAGATGGACAGGATATAATATGGTGTTTTATCTGTCGGGTATGCAGAATATTCCTGATGATTTGTACGAAGCGGCTGAAATCGACGGAGCAAACAAGATACAGCAGTTTTTTTATATAACAATTCCTATGCTGAAGCCAATAATAGTATTTACATCCATAATGTCTACCATAGGAACACTTCAGTTGTTTGATGAGCCTATGAACCTGTCTCAGGGTGGTGTAACAGGCTCTACAACAGGCCCCGGCAACTCGCTGCTTACGCTTTCGGTATATATATATAATTTGTGCTTTAAATTCATGCCCAACTTTGGGTATGCGGCTACAGTATCCTATGTAATTGTTTTCATTGTCGCAATGCTGGCAATAGTTCAATTTAAATTGGCAGGTGATAAAAAGTGAAATTGAAGAAGCTTTTAGTAAGAACCTTATTATATGGTTTTCTTATTACTGCATTTATAGTGTCGGTATTTCCATTTTACTGGATGCTTACAGGCATGACAAATAGTGCGGTGGATGTTATAAAAGGAAAAATGACCTTCGGTGATCAGCTATTTAATAACTTTAAGGTGCTTTTTACAAACCATAATCTAGGCAGGATATTGATGAACTCCTTTAAGGTATCTATTCTTACTGTTTTAGGAGCACTGCTGGTTTCGTCCATGGCTGCTTATGGCTTTGAAATGTACAGCTCCAAGGCTCGTGATAGAGCCTACAATATTTTGCTGCTATCAATGATGATACCCTTTGCTGCACTTATGATACCTCTTTTTAGAATGATAGTTAAGCTAAAGCTTTTAGATAAACACGCTGGATTAATATTAACCTCTATAGCATCAGTTTTTTTAATATTCTTTTTCAGACAAAGCTTTAAATCCTTCCCGAAGGAGATAATACAAGCTGCACGTGTAGATGGAGCTAGTGAGATAAGGATATTCCTATCCATCGTTATACCCTCCATGAAGGCTACCTATGCAGCAGCGGCAATATATTCCTTTATGATAAGCTGGAATGCATATCTATGGCCATTGATTGTGCTACAGAGTGAAAAGCAGAAGACTATCACACTTTTGATTTCTTCTCTTTCCTCGGCATATTTCCCTGAATACGGTGTAATAATGGCTGCAATAGTGGTTGCTACTCTGCCCATAATTCTGGTATTCTTTACATTACAGAACTATTTTGTTCAGGGTATGACCGGATCAGTGAAGCAATGATTGGGGGTAAGATATGAGAAAAATAATTGATATAAACAACCAATGGTATTTTAGACTCCAGTATGAGGAAGGGCTTGAGCTTGTAAATGACCTTGAAGGCTTTGAAATAGTACACCTTCCCCATACTAATGTAGAGCTGCCCTATAGCTATTTTGATGAAAAGGTATATCAGAGAGTATCCTGCTATAAGTATCCTCTCAGCATACCAGAGCAGTACAAGGGAAAGCTTTTGTATATTCATTTCGAGGGTGTAATGACCTATGCCCGAGTTTATCTTAATGGGAGCTTTCTAGGAGAGCATAAGGGCGGATATACTCCCTTTGATATACGTATTGACGAGGAATATAACTGGCAGGCAGACAACAATATATTAACTGTAGCAGCAGATGCCAGTGAGCGAAGCGATATCCCTCCCTTTGGAGGACAAATAGACTATCTGACCTATGGAGGCATTTACCGTGAAGTAAGCTTGAAGGTACTGGATAGCGTATTTATTGAAAATATTAAGGTTGAAGCGGATAATATCCTTGGGGAAAGCAAGGATGTAAAGCTTAAAGTGTATTTGAAAAATATAAGCGGAGAAAAAGGAAATGCTGATTTTTCAGTAAGTATAAATGAAAAAGGCGGCAGTGAGGTTTATAAAGGAAGCTTTACTACAAATCTAAGTAAAGAGCAAGAAAGTTACAGCTTCCATATAAAAGGCTTAAAGGATATTAAGCTTTGGGACATTGACAGCCCAAACCTTTATGAAGTAAAAATCAGCTTAAACATAAATACTCAGGCTGATGAATATACAGAAACCTTTGGATTCAGAAAGGCGGAGTTTACACCTGAGGGATTTTACCTTAACGGAAGAAAAATAAAGCTTATTGGTCTCAACAGGCATCAGTCCTTCCCCTATGTAGGCTATGCAATGCCAAAGCGTGTTCAGGAAAAGGATGCAGAGATACTTAAAAAGGATTTGCATTTGAATATAGTACGTACATCACATTATCCTCAATCAAAGCATTTCTTAAACAAATGTGATGAGCTGGGACTCCTTGTATTTGAAGAAATACCCGGCTGGCAGCACATAGGGAATGAGGACTGGAAGCAGGTAGCACTAGAAAACGTAAGAGAGATGGTTACAAGAGACTGGAATCACCCCTCTATAGTTATCTGGGGCGTGCGTATAAATGAGTCTCAGGATGATGATGAGCTTTACACCGCCACCAATAAAACAGCTCATGATCTTGATTCCACAAGACAAACAGGAGGAGTAAGATTTATTACAAATAGTAATCTGCTGGAGGATGTATATACCTTTAATGACTTTATACATGATGGTGTATATCAGCCCCTGAGACAGCAGCAGGAGGTTACAGGGCTGGAACATAAGGTTCCATATATAGTCACCGAATACAATGGGCATATGTATCCAACAAAACGATTTGATCAAGAAGAGAGACAAATGGAGCATTCTCTCCGCCATTTAAGAGTGCAAAATGCATCTCACATGGATGACAATATTTCCGGGGCAATAGGTTGGTGTGCCTTTGATTATAATACCCATAAGGATTTTGGAGCAGGGGATCGAATCTGCTATCATGGTGTTATGGATATGTTCCGACTGCACAAATTTGCAGCATATGCCTACAAATCCCAGGTATCTCCGGAAATTGAGCCGGTACTACAGCCAGTGACCTTCTGGGCGAGAGGTGAAAGAAGCATCGGCGGTATAATCCCCCTTGTTGTATTTACCAACTGTGATTATATAGAATTTCAGTATGGTAATAAGGCAGTAAAGAAAATTTATCCATGTAAAGAAGAATATAAGGGTATACCATATCCCCCTATAATCATTGATTATTCAGTTATCAAGCCAGAGGAAGCCGGAACGTGGGGAATGGTGTGGGAGGATGTAACTATTACAGGCTATTATAAAGAACAGCCTATAATTGAAAAAAAGCTTCCTAAAGATCCTGTCCCAGCTCAACTATATGTAGAGGCTGATGATACTCTGCTGCAAGCCGCACAAAAGGATGCAACAAGAATAGTCGTAAAGCTAATGGATCAATATGGCAATATTCTGCCCTTTATTGACGAGATAATAAAGATTCAGGTCAATGGACCTGCGAGGCTTCAAGGTCCCAAAGAGGTTGTTCTCAAGGGAGGAGCAATAGCATTTTGGGTAGAAACCATAATTAAAGCTGGTGAGCTTGACATTACGGTGAAATCACAGTCTTTGGGAGAAAAAACGGTAAAAATAAATGTAGTATAGGCTTAGTACAGCCTGTTTATAGTCTGCCGCTTCAATAGCACTCAGCATTTGAAGCGGCAGACTTATTTTAATTGATTTACGTAATATACATATAATTCATCTCATATCTATAAATAAGCAACTCTAAAACTCAAAATGCTTTTCCTTAAGAGCTGCTAATTTCTATGAGAGAAACAACTTGGAAAATTTAACTATGAAGTTGTTTCTCTTTATAAATAAGCAGCTCTAAAACTCAAATATGTAAGAAATAGCGGGGTGAAAAGCTTGACATTTATCAGCAACACCATATACAGCTTCCTTATAGCCTTTGGAGTAATATTGGGTGCTAGTCTATTTGCAGGCATAGGAGCAATTATCAACAGCCACCCGCCGATGAAAACCATGCATGATATTGCAGGCTCATTAAAAATATGGGCGGTAGCAATGGCTATTGGGGGTACATTTACTTCCTTTGAGATATTTGAAAAAGGAATACTAAAGGGGGATATAAGGTCATTAGCCAAGCAGGTTATTTATATAGTAGTGGCACTTGTGGGAGCCAATCTTGGCTATGAGCTTATAAAGCTGCTTAAAAGGTGTGGTGAGTTTTGGCTAAAATAAGCTGGAAAAGGTGTTCGTTATGTCTGTTTTTTATAACAGGGCTGCTGCTTGGATTTATTTTGGGGGTATTAGGGCTAACGGTGCTTGTAAGCTATAGGATAGATAAATACTATGAAAGAATCTGCTACCTTGAAGCAGTAATTGAAGATAAGAATATTAAGCTTGAAAAGCTCAATGACTCCTTTAATAAGAAAAAGTATATGCTCAGGGATATTGAGGTTATATTTATAAACGATATTGACGAAGTAGTTGGAATAAGCCTGCAAAAGCATATCAAGGAAAAGTACGCCATGCTTATTGGGAAGGAAATAAAGGATATAGACGCTGATATGATAGAGCAGGTTGTACATAATAGAATGATGAGACTAGATGATCGGGAATACAAGCTGAAGTTTGACAAGCTGGTTATTAGTGAGGTTATGAGACTTTGGCTGTTTGTGGAAACTATAAATTGATAAATTTTTAAAAGTATATTATAATATAACCTGAAAACTTTAAATAAAGGGGAAGTAAAATGAGCTTATTGGAAAATTGGAGAGAGATTGCCTATAAACAAGAAGACGAAAAAACACAAAAAGAATTCTGGACAGATTATTTTGAAATGGAGCAGGGTATTTACGAAAAGCTTCTTGCTGAACCATCTGTAGTAGTAGATGGAACAGTTGCCGAGCTTGCAGAAAAATACGGAATAGAGCTGCTGCATTTTGTAGGCTTTTTAGATGGCATCAACGACAGTCTTGTGACTTCACATGAACTTGAAAATTTGGAAGAAAACAGTACTGTTAAACTTGAAATAGACCATGAAAAGCTTTACTATAACATGCTGGCGGCAAAAGCACACTGGCTTTATAACCTGCCTGAATGGAACAGCATACTTACAGAGGAAAAGAGAAAAGAAATAACAAAGGTACAAAGACTATCAGGAACAGTCAGAAAAGACGAAGAACCCGGAAGAAACGATCCATGTCCTTGCGGCAGTGGTAAGAAATATAAAAAATGCTGCGGAGCAAATTAGAATAAAATATAAGAATGATGTTGAAAAAATAACATAAACTAAGGGAACTCCGTCAGGAGTTCCCTTAGTTTATGTTACAGGAAAATTATGAATCTGCTATGAATTTACTGAGTTAGCCTAGCGAGTTGCTTTATATAGGCTTTGTGATACTATTAAATCCATATCCCATATAAGCGGTAATAATACATCCGATACCTAAAAATAAAAGCACCAACCATTTCCATTTGGGAGTATCATTATTCTTTTGAAATCTATTATTCTTCAAAATAGAATAATAATCAGTAAACGCATTCCATATGCCATTAAAAATACACCATATTCCAAGCGTTGCTCTAAAAATTATACCAATATAATATATCTCAGTTCTTTTACCAATTATAAAAAATGGCATTACAAACAATATAAAACATATCAAGATAAGGGGAATATTAATTAAAAGATATATTTTTTTAAACTCTGATGTTTCCATTATACTATTTTCCTCCACATATAATAAAATTCCTTTCCGTGCTTATTAGTAAATTCAAACTACCGGAGGCTTTCGCTTTTTCGTTTCCTGCTCATAAGCATATGCAAGCTTAATAAGAGTATCCTCCTCAAAGGCTCTGCCAGCAAAGGTAATTCCAAAAGGCTTGCCGCTGCTTAAAAAGCCTGCTGGCACAGCAATAGAAGGATAGCCGGCTCTGGCAGATATATCACATCCCCATGAGCCTGGGAATAATATAGCATCCAGTTTATTTCTCTCCATATAAGCATCTATGCCTTCATTTTGAGAAAGTCGCAAATCCTTCAAACGCTGGCTGATATACTTAGGCTCTGTAAGAGTACCGCTTATGCTTTCGGAATCAAGCAACAGCTTTTGACCATATTTTAACGCCTCCTTGGGATGGCGCATATTATACTCTATTATTTCCCTGAGGGAACGTACAGGAGCAGCTTCACCTAGAGAGGATAAATATGAATTCATGGCACATTTGAACTCATACAAAAGAACATCATAACTGTCAAAGGCTTTTGCTGTAGCTATATTATCATCCTCTATTACTGTTGCACCAAGTTTCTTTAATACCTCTACAGTTTGCTGCATTATTGCTTTTTGTTCATCTGAAAGCTCATCATGGTAATGCTCTTTAGGCATTCCTATCCTCGCACCCATTAAGCCCTTGGGGTTTAAAAATACTGTATAATCATCATAATATCTATTATCAATGCTTGCAGTTGCCGCATCATCAGGATCAGCTCCAGCAAGTATTCCCAGCAGTATTGCGGCATCGCTGACTGTACGTGTAATAGGTCCTGCTGTATCCTGGCTATGGGATATTGGTATAATGCCGGTACGGCTCAAAAGTCCTACAGTGGGCTTGATGCCTACTATAGAATTTTGACAGGCAGGGCTTAGTATTGAACCGCAGGTTTCAGTTCCTATGGCAGCGGCACATAGATTGCTTGCAACAGCAGCCGCCGAGCCGGAGCTTGAGCCGCTTACGTCAAAGTCTCCGTAAGGATTTTTCACCTGACCGCCTCTTGAGCTATAGCCGTTTGACATTCCTATAGTCATAAAATTAGCAAACTCTGTCATATTAGCTTTACCCAATATTACAGCACCAGCCTCACGCAGCTTCTTTGCGATAAAGGCATCATAGGAAGCGTAATTGTCAGCCAAAGCTAAAGACCCTGCACTGGTATGCAGCTTGTCTTTGGTGTTTATATTATCCTTAAGCAGTATTGGTATGCCGTGAATAGGACTTCTTGCGCCCTTTAATTCTCTTTCTCTGTCCAGCCCCTCTGCAATATGCAGGGCATCTGGATTGATTTCAAGGACAGAGTTTATCATGGGACCATCCTTATCTATTTCAGCTATTCTTTGCATATACATTATGACAAGATCTCTGCTGGTTATAGTACCTTTCTCCATTGCATCTGCCATATCAGTAATAGAAGCCTCTTCGATTCTAAAATCAGACAAAAAAATTTTTTCAAACATGCTATCACCCTTTCCCACTCTTGTACTGTTTTCATATTCTATATAGAGAGGGTAAATCCTCTTGTCATTCGTAAATTCAGTATAAATCAGGAGGTGATAATATGCCGGACATAACTCCATATAACAAGCGAAATAGTGATATGAGTCAAAAGCCCAGCTCTATTTTTGACGTATTAACCTATTTTGACAGCTTTCTCACACAGTCCTTCTTTCCAGCGTTATTTGGAAGCCAA